>JAZGBI010000091.1 GCA_036476315.1 Candidatus Neomarinimicrobiota bacterium
CACACGATGGATATGACTGACAGGTCATTTTACGCCAGGTTCTGGCGGCTGGATACTTAACCCACTTTGGATGGGGTTGCGAGGCTGGCGAGCATTGTGCGTGGGCAATAATAGAGGCAGAGAGTGAAGCTCAAGCCATGATGGCAGTTCCTGCATTGCTGCGAAGTAAGGCGCGCGTCGTCCCATTGAAATGGTATTCTCTGGAAGATTTTGAGTCAATGCGAGATGAACTGCACGGTTAGGGGAAGAGCCGCGCACGGCTTCAGGAACTCGACATGGGCAACGGAATAATGGGGAAGAAGGAAGCATGAGTGGGCTGAAAATGAAAGGGAGATGTAAAGATGAGCAGCCATGACATCATCGTATACACACAGCCGGGTTGACTGTTTTGTAACAGCCTGAAAGCGTGGCTTTCAGAAAAAGGCATCGATTACTCAGAACGTAATATTGCCCAAGAGGATTCGGCACTGGAGGAACTGAAGAATCTGGGTGTGTTCTCGACACCAGCAACCCTAATCGATAATGAGCTTATTATTGGTTTTGACCAGAGAAAATTCGAGGAATTACTTGACACGTCAGATGAAACCTAAATCCTTGAGACCAGGTGAAGTATTGATGGACGAGTTCGAACATGAATGTCCATACTGCAATAGAAACGCCGCTCATCTTACGCCAATGGTAGTTCATTCTGACTGGTCAACTCATAAAGAGTGTTTCATATATTGCTTAGAATGTCCTTCATGTGGGAAGCTTCCGATGCACCTTAACTACAGACTCATGATCGAGTGGAAAGTGCCAGCACACCTTCTTGAAGCTACCTAGTGGCAAATGTCCCAAATGGTTCGCACCCGAGGAACGATTTCTTCCTGGTATCATTTTGAAGTAATAAGAGGCAAATCAGAGGAAGGAGGTTAGAACATGGAAGAATGCAAGACTTGTGGTGGTCCAACAAAAGGATGGAAGTGTGATATCTGCGGTTCCGAATCGGAGGTGCACGTCCCCGATCACGCATGCGGCGGAGATCACTGCATGCCAAAATGCTCAGGCTGCGGCGAGGCAGAAGTGAAGTGCACGTGTGGCTGATAGCCCTCGGTTTTGGATAAGTCAGCTCTCTCCTCTACCCCTATGAGCTAATCCGCTCCCCCCCCTCGGGACAAGTGATTCAAACGGGTTACAGATGGGCCTCTTGTGACGCTTTGATCGATAGGTGAATAGACCGCGGAGCGGACGGGCATGATATGGCGATGTGATGAGGATGAATTTGACGCGATCTTGGAGATCATCAACGATGCGGCGCGTGCTTACGAGGGAGTCATTCCGGCGGATTGTTGGAGAGACCCCTATATGCCTGAGAGTGAGCTTCGGCATGAGATCGATAATGGAGTGACATTCTGCGGCCTTTACGAGAAAAGAGATCTCATCGGAGTGATGGGTATCCAGGATGTTGGAGACGTGACCCTGATTCGGCATGCCTACGTGCGCACGTCAAGAAGGAGGGAAGGAATTGGGAGTCACCTCCTCAGCCGTTTACGAAGGGAAAGTTCGCGTCCGTATCTGGTAGGCACCTGGGCCGCCGCGACGTGGGCGATGCGGTTCTATGAGAGAAATGGGTTTCAGTTATTGTCGCGAGATGAGGCGACTAGCTTGCTGAGAAATTATTGGTCTATTCCGGAACGCCAGATCGAGACTTCGGTTGTCTTGGCAGACGACAGGTGGTGCAAGAAACGTGAAACACAGGAATACGGCGGCATAACAGGCGGCAGCTGAGCTTGAACGTTAGGCTTCCAGTTAAATATTCACTAAACAAGAATTACCCAAACCCTTCAATCCCGTCGGGACATTGAAGTATGATCTTCCCGAGAGAGCTGAAGTAACCCTTACGATCTATGACATTCTTGGCGGGCAGGTCAGGGCTGTGGTTCAAGATATGGAGGAGCCAGGCCAAAAGTCAGCCATTTGGGATGGAAGGAAAGCGTATCAAACTGTAATAATCACCCGCTCTTTTTCAAGGCTTCCGTCTTCACCTCTTGGGTCTTCTTCCGTTTCGCGACGAACACGGCGATGCCCGCCCCAAATCCAACCAGAGCCACAAGCAATTTGGTGAGCCATCCTAGAACAGGAATGAGACCTATTATCCACAACAGAAGAACCCCGAAGGTGGCTTCCAGAAGAATAGGCTGAGTTGACATGTTCAGAGACTTCGTGGTCTTTCTCCCGAGAAACCTGGCCACTGATATGTACCCCACAACCGTCGTCAAGCATACAATAAGAAACTCTACGGGGAGTAACAAGATACCCACAAGCGACAGACAGAGAACGACGGCAACAGGTACGATGAGAACAATACCGAGAAAACCCCACAGAATTGACTGGCCGGCATTATCCTCAACCATCGATGAGAAATTGTCGATGGTGTTAGGTATCAGGGCGACGATCAGAACCGTAACGGCGAGGGAACCGATCAGGGAAAGGAGCCTTAGAAACCAGGAACCTACCCACCAACCACTCCAAAAATGGGATTTCCTGCCGAATGGGAATCCCCAGAAACTGACCTCAACGAGATCACCCTTTACCTCTGCTCCAGACGTCTTCTCGATTTCACCTCCCACCGATACCACATCACCCCGGATGTAGGCATCGGGCCCGAGGTACACCGATCCGCCCACAGAAACCACGTTATCCTCCACCTCCCCGTACACGGTGACATCCCCTCCGATGGCCCCCGCGTTGTCCACTGTTTCCCCTCGCTTGACGATAATGTCTCTTCCAATCCGGATTATTTCTTCACCGTTTTCCTCGAGATTGGAATCCCCGACGAGGAGTGTAAGTCCTAAATCAAACCAAGTTAAACCCGTTTTCATAG
>JAZGBI010000092.1 GCA_036476315.1 Candidatus Neomarinimicrobiota bacterium
CTTTACACGGGTACCAAATCCAGGCAGGCGACTTCACGCAGACCCGCAAGATGGTTTTGGCTCGTTAATTTCCGCCGGAACTAACTTTCCAGCCGGGCAAAAGTCAGTCCTTCCACCTACTCCATCCAGGAACCCAAAAATCCCCAGTTTCTCGCCATTTCCACTTCTCATCCATACCTCATACCAATGTGAGGGAGAAACCGTGAGATTAAACCAATCTCACAGGTTAATCATACTATTTGACATCAAAATGGGGGAGATTTCGGATGGAGCGGTTTTTTTGTTCTGTTAAGTTGAGTGTGTTGTAGATCTCCTTGATTAGGTTTTTATCGTAGAGAAGAGTTAGTAAAGTTTAACATCATAAAGGGAGGCTTTTATGAAAAAGTCTTACAAAATCCTACATAGGAGGGTAATGTTGCAATCAATTGCAGTAATTCTTGGAATCTCTATCAATACATCCCGGGCTTCTCACCCAATCACTGTGGATGGACTCTTTGATGATTGGTCTGAGATTTCTGTAGCATCCTACGATCCCACCGGAGACAATCTTCTTGAGGATTTTGCGGAACTGAGCATAACAAATGATAATAATTTCCTTTTCCTAAACGTAAGCTTTCACGACGGAGAACATCTAATCCAGGATTCTAACGAAATCCGTCTCTACATTGACACGGACAACAATTCTGAGACCGGAACGCCAATTCACGGAATTGGTGCCGAGCTGGAGTGGTGTTTCGGATGTCGGCAGGGATTCTACCATACTACAGGGGGATCTGATACAATCTACCAGAATGATTTAACCCTAAGGACTCCTCCTACCATTACTTCGGAGAGATTTGAGATTGCTATTGGGCGGAATACTTCGGTCATGTCACTATATGGAATCCAGACCGTTGATACCGTGTCTGTTCTTTTCAAGGAATCTGATCCTAACGGTGATATTCTTCCAAATCAAACTGGTGGTATCCAATATGTATTTGATACAACATCTGTAGATCCCCCCGACCCTATTTCGCTGTGGCGGTATAATGAAGGCGACATCCGTATCGTGACGTACAATACGTATCGGTCTGGTCTGCTTGATGAAGAAAGACAGCCACGCTTTGAACGGATTCTTACGGCATTGGATCCGGACATCATCGCGTTTCAGGAGCAGTATGAAGATGGCACCCTGGACTCATTGATGTCCGATTGGTTGCCTGACAAGCCTTGGTATTCGAGCGGTCTCTATCGAGGGCAATTAATCGTTCTGTCCAAGTACCCCATTCTACAAGAGGACACTTTGATTTCCTCCGAACGAATACATGCGGTTCTACTTGATACTGAACAAGAGTTGGGGTCCGAGTTACTGATAATCAACAACCATCTGAATTGTTGTACCAATGACTCATCTCGACAGGCAGATGCGGACGAGTTCGTCCAGGTAATGCGGGAATGGAGACAGGGCGACGGACCTTTTCCCCTCGCTGATGGAACTCCTTTCGTTCACCTGGGGGATTTCAATCTTGTGGGATACCGTCAGCAACTCAAGACGCTCCGAGATGGTGATATTTCGGATGAAGCCACCCATGGAGGAGAAGATTTTCCTCTCGACTGGGACGGAACTTCCTTAACAGATCTTTTTTCCCGTCATACTCATATTCGGATGGGATATACCTGGCGGGACGACGCAAGTTCTTTCAGTCCGGGAAAGCTGGACTACATTCTATACACCGATAGCGTTATTGACTCAGGAAAGCACTTTGTCCTAAACACATTGGCTATGGACGAGGTGGATCTGCTTTCTTATGGGCTCCGGGTGGAGGATACGCAGCTCGCTTCTGATCACCTGCCTCGTGTCATGGATGTTGCGGTCATACATCCTGTCGGTACTTACAATGAGGTAGGAACCGAAATGCCCGTTCGTTTCGAGCTCTATAGTGCATACCCCAACCCCTTCAATCCCGTCACAACATTGAAGTATGATCTTCCTGCGAGGGCTGATGTTACGCTCACGATCTATGACATCCTTGGGAGGCAGATCAGGACTCTGGTACAGGGTGTTGAAGAACCTGGTTACAAGTCGGTAGTATGGGATGGAACGAATGATCTGGGTCAGCAGGTGAGTGCTGGCGTGTATCTCTATCGAATCGAGGCGTCTGATTTCACGCAAACCCGTAAGATGTTGCTGATCAAGTAGCCTTCTGAAATTTCACTGATCCCCGGCCACGGATTATTAGTCCGTTGCCGCATCAAAACTCACCGACGAGAAACGGCTATTTTCTAAAAGTTGTATCCATAAAACGTATCCATATTTTGGACTTCTCATCGGCCTTTCCAAGAAAAACAGAGAAACAATCAGAAATTGCTCCGATTGACAACCCCTCAATTCCCTGATTGACAATTCCTCCTTCGACAATTATCTTTGATTAAGAATTTGAGCAAAAAAAGGGGTGCTGCCCACATGGGATAGCTGAGATTAAACCCTTTGAACCTGAACTGGGTAATGCCAGCGTAGGAATGAAGACAGCAGACAAACATTTAGGGCCTGTGATGAAAGTCGTAATAGTGGTGAGGATGTCTTCATGGTGAAGATGAACAGCACAGGATCCGCTCCTTCCTACTCCACCTTTAGCGGCAGGAGCAATGCTGACACGGACTGGAGTATTACTGTAGATAGCAGCGGGAATACCTACATAATGGGGCAGGTAGATTCCAGAGGTTTTCCGACCACTTCTGGCGTCCATGACAAAATCCACAATGAAGACGGGGATGCCTTAATTCATTCGACATCATAAGATGTTCGCAACAGTGTCGAAGTGCTCGTACAGCGCCTCATTTATGCCGGTCACATTTTCCTGACATTTTCGATTTCTTGTCGAATGACAAATATCATCAGTAAGTCAATGAGATTATTTGCCAAAGTCATTTGCACTCTAAGTATTTTACCAACGACTTCGTTTATTCAAATAGTCAATGCTCAGTGCACAAGCAGTAACTCACTCACCACCCTTTATGGCACAAATAATGGTCAGGACGGCATAATGTTTGATATTACAGCAACCAATGGTATTACAATCATCTGTTTTGACAGCAACTGGGACGCGGGTACTTTTGACTGCAGAATCTACTATAAAGCCGGAACACATGTTGGCTCTGAGACTACATCAGGAGCATGGACACTTTCAGGGTCTGCAACTGGTATTACCTCAAACGGAGACAATGTAGCTACTCATATTCCCATTACTTTGAATTTGGCCATTCCCGCAGGTTCAACATATGGTTTCTACATTACCAATACCGGGGGTGCTTCAGAGGCCAATATGAATTATACAAATGGAACGGGTGTCGGCAATGTGTTGGCATCGGACTCCAAAATTCAGATACTTGAGGGTACTGGTAAGGAGTATCCCTTTGGCGATAGCTTTGCACCAAGGAAGTTCAACGGTACTGTATATTACAATATGGCAGATGTGACGGCACCCACGTTTGGTTCTGGCTATCCAAAGACAGAGAATGTAGGTGGTACAAACTTTGATCTAAAAGCGCAGATCAATGAGGGCGGGAAGGCTTACTATGTGGTCTTGGCTGATGGTGCTGTAACACCCACGTCATCGGAGGTGAAAGCGGGGACCGGAAGCAGTGGAGCCACTGCGGTTAAGTCTGGGAGTTTTGCCTTAACTGCGAATACAGAAGGGAGTGCATCTATCACTGGCTTAGCCTCTGAGACTGCCTACGACGTTTATGTGGTGGCGGAGGACGATGAGACCACGCCTAATCTTCAGAGTTCACCCACCAAGTTGGATGTGACTACCGCGGATGTGACGGCACCCACGATATCATCATTTAGCCCCACTGACGACGCGACCGGTGTGGCTGTCGATGTCAGCCCCATCATCACCTTCAGTGAGAACGTTGATGCAGAAACGGAGAATATTACAATTAAGAAGACCTCAGACAACACCGCATTTGAGACCATAGATGTCACGTCTACGATGGTGACAGGAACCGGCACCACCACCATAACGATTAATCCGTCAGGAACGTTTGCTGGTGAAACCGAATACTATGTTCTGATTGATGCTACTTCCTTTGATGACCCCTCGGGTAACAGTTATGCGGGCATCAGCTCCACAACCGACTGGAACTTTACGACGGCAGATATAGCTGGACCCACGTTATCGATTTCCTCAAGCGCGTCTTCTCCTACTAATACCTCACCCATACCCATCACGGTGACGTTTAGTGAGAGTGTGACAGGGTTTGTGGCGAGTGATGTGACGATCGGGAATGGAACACCAAGTAATTTCGCTGGTTCTGGTGCGACTTACACATTTGATGTAAGCCCTTCTGCGGATGGAACAGTGACAATTGACATTGCAGCAAATGTGGCTCAGGATGCGGCTGGGAACGGGAATACTGTGGCGACTCAGTTTAGCATTACCTATGATGGAACATCTCCTACGGTATCCCTTTCTTCGAGTGTGTCTTCTCCCACCAACACATCGCCCGTACCCATCACAGTGACTTTTAGTGAGAATGTGACAGGGTTTGTGGCGAGTGATGTGACGATTGGGAATGGAACACCAAGTAATTTCGCTGGTTCTGGTACGACTTACACATTTGATGTAAGCCCTTCTACGGATGGAACAGTGACGGTAGATATTGCGGCAGACGTCGCCCAGGATGCGGCTGGCAATGGGAATACAGCAGCAACTCAGCTCAGCATTATCTATGATGGAACTGCCCCCGCCAATCCTCAAAACTTGACCATCAGTCACGGCAACGGACAGGTCACCCTCCAGTGGATTCCCAATACAGAATCCGACCTGCACAAATACAATATCTATCGTAGTACGTCATCTCCTGCAGCTACTCTCATTGATAGCATCATTGGTGGTTCTCCACCCGATACGTTTTACGTAGATACCGGATTGGATAAAGGAACCACCTATTATTACCGCATAACAGCTCTGGACAATGTGGGGAATGAGAGTGACTTTTCTAACGAGGTAAGCGCCACACCTAACCATCCACCCGAGTCATTTGATTTGGTGTTTCCCTACAACGATACAACTATCGTAATTACGCGGTACAACAGTTGGGTAGATACTCTTTACTTTGCGTGGGATCAAGCTAACGATGCTGATGGAGACCCAGTGACGTATAGTCCTGCGCTCACGGGTGACTTTCTCAACTTCTTCTTGATAAGTGGTCATATGACAACAAACCTCTGGAAGATCCCATACCATCATGTGAAGTACTATATGTACGAGGCGGGGATTGAGGTTGCAGCAGGCACGTGGACCATTGTTGCCTCAGACGGCTGGGCCACAACTGAAGCCAGTGGTGGGCCGTTTACACTGACCATTGATCGGAGCCAAGTGAGCATTGAAGAATCTGAGCTAATCCCTGAGACATTTGCCCTACATGAGAATTATCCCAACCCCTTCAATCCCGTCACATCGATCCGTTATGAATTACCGGAAAAATCTCGTATTGTCATAACGATTCATGACATTCTTGGTAAAGAAATAGGAACGCTTGTGAATACAATTCAAGACGCAGGATACAAGTCAGTTATTTGGGATGGGACCGATGAGTTCGGGAGAACTGTTGGGACTGGGATTTACCTTTATCAGATGAAAGCAGGAGATTACACACAGACGAAGAAGATGCTACTGTTGAAATAGGGGCATATTTGATCAAAAAGACACCGTAACTTGAAGGGCGGGCAATTGTTCGGGGGGGCCGTGGCATTTCTGTTCAAGAATCAAATAATGGGGACGATTGATATGGGCAAGAAACGAGAAACGATTCTTGGTGTCATGATATCTTTGGTCCTGGCAAACCCCGTTTGGGGGCACGTAGCTCTCATTTATCCCAAGGGTGGTGAAACCTTTTATTTCAGAGAAAAGGTCAAGATAGAATGGCACATTACGATGGAGCATAATGACCAGGAAAATTTTGATCTCTATTTCTCACCCGACGGCGGGGCAAATTGGGTGGTTATTGATTTGGATCTGGACCCAGGTTATACCACCTATTCATGGCCCGTGCCTGAGTTAGAGACGGATCAGGCACGAATCTGGATCTACATGGATAATGAGGGAACGGACTACGACGATACCAGTGATGATTTTGCAATTCAGGACGCCCAAGCCTCGGTTCATGTACCGGGGGAATTACCCCTCGCCCCTGAATTGCATGCTAACTACCCCAACCCCTTCAACCCAGTCACAACCTTGCGCTATGATCTTCCTGAACGTGCAAATGTTGAACTCACAATCTTTGACATCTTGGGTAGACAGGTCAGGACTCTTGTTCAGGTTATGGAAGAACCGGGATACAAATCAGTCGTGTGGGATGGAGCCAATGACTTTGGCCAACAGGTGAGTGCAGGAGTTTACCTGTACCGCATCCAAGCAGGCGATTTCACGCAAACCCGTAAGATGTTGCTGATCAAGTAGCCTTCTGAAATTTCACCGATCCCCGGCCACGGATTGTTAATCCGTTGCTGTGACGCCAGTTTACCGACGAGCCTCTACCCTTTCCGTTCCCCTTGTATCCACAGAAACCGTTTCCATATTTCTGCTTTTCACCGCATTTTAAGTTTGCTACTAACGTGATTTAAGGCCGTTGCCTTCTGTTTCTGTGGTTGCTTTTGGTATTGGGGTTCGTAAGTTTAGCTGTGCTGGGGTTTTCCAACAAAATGTTCAATGATCTCATCCACATTTTACATCATAGTACACCCACAAAGGGCGAAGGAGGAGTCATGAAGAAACAATCCTTATTCTTTTTATCTGTCTTGGTGGCATTATATGGTTCTCTCGGTTCAGCCGTTGGCCAGGACGTTGAAATACAGGTGCCGAAGACAGATGCTACCACTGGTTTTTCGGTGACAAATGCTGATAACGATACCATTTTCACCGTTAGGGGAGACGGCAACGTCGGCATCGGCACGACGACGCCGAGAGTGAAGCTGGATGTGGCTGGGAGATTACGATGGAGCGAGGTTTTGAGTGAGAACTCGGCTTCCACAGAATCTGGATCAGAAGTCTCTGTTATAAGATTCCTGACTGACGGAGGCAATCCGTCATGGTCATTGATGAAGAGAGGCGAAGCACATGCCTCGCAGCCAGGATGGCTTTATCTTTATCACTATGATGGGACAACATTTCGGAGTGCGCTTGTCGGAAAACCAGACGGGACCGCGGCTTTAGGAATGAACGGCAACGTCGGCATCGGCACAACGAGGCCGGTTCGAAAATTGCAGATTAGCGGTGGAAGCATTCTCTTGGATAACAGCCAGCCAATACTAATGAAGGATACAGACGGAACAGCACGAACTATGGTTCATTTCAGCACTGCGAACAATCTGCAAATCGGTGGGGCAACGGGAACGATTGGTGGTTCCGTACAGATTGCAGCGGATGGTAGGATTCGATTTTATCCAGGTTCAGGGTCAGGATGGAACGAGACAGTAACATTTGGAACAAACGGCAACGTCGGCATCGGAACGACGAGTCCTGAACAAGAATTAGATGTAAGAGGGCAAATCATCATACAGAGCACTAGTGGATTAAACACTGACGGGTTACTATTCAAACGCCCCGGTTCTGTATCTGCTTCAAACACAATGTTCTCTTTCTCTGAGAGAAGTACAGACACTGATCTTTGGTTGTATGGGTATGACGGGACAACATTTAGAAACTTCATCGGTTTTGACTATCCTAACTTCAAAGTTTCGATAGGGCCGTCAGGGACAGGAGCAAACACATTAGTTGCAGATTTAGCAAACGGTAACGTCGGCATCGGAACGACGAGTCCTGACAACATTCTCACCGTAGTCCAAAACTCATCTACAGACCCAATCGCGGACGCGTGGACGACCTACAGTTCCAGGCGATGGAAAACCAACATTGAGCCCATTGAGGGAGCCCTGGACAAAGTCCAGCATCTGCGCGGGGTCTCTTTTGATTGGAAAGCAGACGGTAAGCATGACATTGGACTCATTGCGGAGGAGGTAGGTGAGGTAATACCGGAAGTTGTAGCATATGAGGCAAACGGTATCGACGCCAAGTCTGTGGACTATGCTCGTCTGGTTGCGGTTTTAATTGAAGGAATGAAGGAACAACAAGAAGAAATTGAGGATTTGAAAGTAGCCGTTACGGCCATGGAATCCCAATATGAATTGGCGCTTAAAGAGTAGCGGCAGAAACCAAATAGGTTAGCTATGAGTTTGTCGATTCAAGAAAGAGGGGTGAGTCCTCCCTGAATAATTTTGAGAATTGAGGATTAAGATGTTGAGTGCGAGAGTCAATAAGAGTAAGTGAGAGGTAGAAATGGGCGTTAGAAAAACTTTTGTAGAAATCTTACTCTGGGGAACAATTTTGGTGTGGTCTATTCCGCACTCAGTAACGGCCACGGGGATCACAGTCCCCAGCGGTGCAACGTTCACCATGAGCAGCGGCAGCATCTTCACGCTACCGGGAAATTGGAATAATGACGGTATATTCGTTCATGGAGATGGTACCGTCATTTTTGACGGCGCCATTGACCAAAGCATCAGCAATCCTTCCGGCGAAACTTTTTACACGCTAAAGGTTGAGAAGTCAACTGGTGATTTGAGACTAAATAACAATGTCACCGTGGTCGAGTCACTGGTTCTTACAACTGGAGACTTGGACTTGAACGGGAACACTATCGCCTTAGGTACGAATGCCACACTCCATGAGTCACCCGGCAACACCGTGAAGGGAACTTCTGGCAGTATAACAACAACCCGGGCACTCGACAATATTAGCTCTGAGAACGTGGGTGGTCTGGGAGCGTCGATTACTACGACAGAGGATATGGGAAGTACGGTCATCGATCGAGGGCATGGAGTTCAGACTTTGGATGATGCTTACGGAATTGAGCGCTATTATGACATCACCCCAACCAACAACTCAGGACTGAATGCAACCTTGGTCCTCAACTACGATGATTCAGAACTGAACAGTGTCTCAGAATCCTCTCTATCTCTTTACCGTTCCACGGATGAAGGAGCAACCTGGTCACTGGAAGGGGGTATTGTTAACACCACGGACAATACAGTTACCCTTTCCGATATTAACTCCTTTTCCCGGTGGACGGCTGGTAGCGAAACGCTTCTTGAACTTCCAAATCTTAAAGTTTTCTCCTATTCCAGCCCTCAAGTTGCACTTGTAGGGGAAGCAATAGGAGACCTCATAGAACTTCATATTCAAAATGATGGTGTAGCGGATGCAGATTCATTTAATGTTGGTTTCTACATTTCTGACGATGGCGCCATTACAACTGATGATGTTCTCCTTACAGGTGGGCGGGTATTTGTCAATCTTGTGGCCTCTGGTGAGACGGTTGAGGTTTCCCTCTACTCAGGAGCCTCTGTGCCTGAAGATTTAGACCCGGGGAATTATTTCTTGGGGTCGCTGGTTGATGAATTGAATGTGGTTGACGAATCTGACGAAGAAGACAACTTTGTGTCCCTGCCGATAACCATTGATATTGCTACTGCTGTTGATAGTGACAGGAACGAAATTCCTGAACACTTTCATCTTGGCCGGAACTACCCTAACCCCTTCAATCCGGTCACAGCCTTTCGCTATGATCTGCCGGAGGGAAGCGAAGTAACGTTGACCATTTACGACATCCTCGGCAGGCAAGTCAGGATTCTAATTCAGGGTATGGAAGAACCCGGATATAAGTCAGTCGTGTGGGATGGTACGGATGATTTCGGGGATCCTGTCAGTGCTGGCGTTTACCTCTACCGTATCCAAGCTGGCGATTTCACCCAGACCCGCAAGATGATTTTGTTGAGATGAGTTTATACTTACAACCTGAACTGGGTAATGCCAGCGGAGGGAAATGAGAAACAGACTATCAGAACCGTCTTCGGTTTGAGGGCGTTTTCTGTTTTCTCTCAGACTCCCGCTGTTCAGTCGAAGTAATTTCTTTA
>JAZGBI010000093.1 GCA_036476315.1 Candidatus Neomarinimicrobiota bacterium
ACCACTTCGGCTTATCAGCAGCAACAATGAAGGAAGTCACGATTATTGGTGGTTCCGCTGCCGGATTTTATGCCGGACAAGTGCTTGCTCGTAACGGAGCGAAAGTTCAGATATTTGAGGCACAGGAATCGCTAAATCACAGCCCCAGGACCCTCATCGTAACTCAGCAGATAAAAGATCTCCTGGGACCGACCTCCGATGGAGCAGTCATCAATCAGATCAGTCGATTCGAACTCTTCGCCGATGGCAAAGTCGGGTCTATTGTCCTCGAAAATCCGGATCTCGTTATCGACCGTTCCAGGCTTATCCGGCTCCTGGCACTTGAGGCCAGCCGGTTAGGCATCGAAACAACCTACGGCCGACGCTTTGTCGATATCCGATCTACCAATGGACATTTGACCGTGGTTCTTGAAAAATCCTCAACGAAGGAGAAGGAATACGTCTCTTCTTCCAGCGTAATAGGAGCGGACGGTGCTTTTAGCCGGGTCAGACAATCGGCGGGCTGGCCGCGAAATCTAACGGTACCCTTGATGCAGGCAATCGTAAGGCTGCCTGGGAATATTCCCCCGTATACGTGTCAAATATGGTTTCTACCAGAAGACACTCCCTACTTCTACTGGCTAATCCCTGAATCCTCTACAACGGCAGCCGTGGGGGTCATTGGTGAAGATGGGCAGAAGATGAGGGAAGGAATGATTCGGTTTCTTAAGAAGAAGAACCTGGAACCTCTTGAATTCCAGGCGGCCAGGATTCCTTTTTACAACGGCTGGCTGCCGGTAAGGCGACCTGTGGGCGGTGGCAACGTGTACCTGGTGGGCGACGCTGCCGGGCATATAAAGGTCTCCACCGTCGGGGGAATTGTTACCGGCTTGAAAGGTGCTCGTGCTGTAGCCTCGGCTATTGTGAATGGCAGTTCTTCATCCGAATTGCGAGCGTTGAGACGAGAATTGAACCTGCATTTGCTGGTTAGAAGGGTCCTTCATCGCTGGAAAGAAAATGACTATTCGAATTTGCTGGAACTACTGGATAAGAAGTGTAAGTACTTCCTGGGGGCGATCGACCGCGACCAGCCGCGGCGTCTTCTGTCGAACCTCATTCTAAGTCAGCCGAAGTTATTGTTGATGGGAATCAGGTCATTTCTTACGGGATCGTCATTGCGAGATCGAATCTCGCGAGCTGGGAACGGTATGATAGAGAAGTAACGTATTCACCGGGGGACCGACACCGTCGGCCCTTTTGTCAAACTTAAGGAACAGAGGCCAGCACGTGCTGGCCTTTTTCATTGCTGTTACTCTTTCTTCTGCGACTGCAGTGAAAAAAGGATTCCAAACAGCAGCGCAGTGTTGGCGACATGGAAATAGTTTGTGGCATGTTGTACACCAACAATGTCAATTCCAAACTTTCCCAACACTCCGCCAAGGACGAAAAGTGCTGCGAGAATCCAGGAGCCCTTTGCTATTTGCTCATTCATGGTCTTTCATCCTCCCTCAGATTCGATTCAGTTGACTCGTCGACGTTATGATGTTCCTCTATTCCCCACTGTCCATAATTTATGATCCGATTCGCTAACTTTGAAAAGAAACAATTCTCCTGCAGGAATCAGCAGGTGGAAAGGCTCACCAACGTGAAAATCCCAAAAGAGTATTCACAATCTGCCTCGAATCTTCAAAAGGCCGTTCCGTCTTTTCCATATTTCTCTGTTTACACACCGTATCCCCGCGGGTGAGGGCCGGAAATGGCAGTTACTCCAGAATCCGTACAGTTCTTCAATCACATAAACTGGAGGAAGCATGTGAAATCGTGTGGCGATTGTGGGCCACGTTCTCACTGTTAGATTATCTAGACGATGGATTCCTGTTCTTTTTGTCTAGATACAAAAAGAACGAAAAAAATCACGGCTGAATTTCTCCAGGCTGAACCGTCGTCGTTTTCCTGAAAGCAGCCAAACTCTCCCCGATTGTTATCGGGGCTCAGACAAGGCTACTCTCTTAACGGAAAACTCCCCCGGTTCTCATTCGCCCGGAGGAATTAGGCCGAAAGAAAACCTGCAGTATACCTCTTTTCTTCAGCTTGTCCGTCCGTAACGACATTTTCATCGTAAGGAACTGTAGATAAAAGTGTAGGCGTGAGACGATTCGTTTCACCGTTCCCCCCTGTCACCCACCGTGTGGGGCGGGCAGGTCTTCAGAACAAATCGACCATAATTATGCCACGAATTTCTACATACTTCCTGAAGCGGAACCCCGGATTGTATCACAAGAGCGATAATTGCTATATTCAAAGAGTAAATCTGCCGCCCCTTCGGGCAAAGCCGGAAGAAAGAACGAAATTGAAGAAGAGAATCGTTCACGTTAAGAATCTTTTCTATTCCTGCATAATTGCTTCTTTTCTTCTCATGGCACCTCTTGTCGCCAGAGCTGACAATACGTATCCCGTGGTGCTCGTCCATGGCTTTATGGGATGGGGATCTGACGAAATGGGAGGGTACAGATACTGGGGAGGATTTTTTAATCTGGAGAAGTATCTGGAATCACAGGGGTACGAGGTGTATATCGTCTCCATTGGTCCCATATCGTCAAACTGGGAAAGGGCCGTTGAGACATATTATCAGCTGAAGGGCGGGCAGGTGGACTACGGTAAAGGTCATTCAGAAAAGTGGGGAGTGATACAGAAGCCTGATGGGAAAACCTACGAGGGGCTGTACCCTTCATGGGATGCCGATCATCCGGTACACGTCATTGGTCACAGTATGGGGGGCCAGACGGCCCGGATGCTGCAGTATCTTATTGGCCAAGAATCCTATGAGGATTCAGCCAGAACGGCTGCAGAGGAAAGCACCCTCCTGGGCCAGAGCCACGCAGGTTGGATCCGGTCCATTTCCACAATTGCCACACCTCATAACGGCACGACACTTTCGGACATCAGAAAGGAAAAAATCCCATTCCTGGAGTACCTCATTGGCATCGTGGGGCTCGTTGACACCGATTTCTATGAATTCGACCTGGAACAATGGAATTTCGAGCGAGAAGAAGAGGAATCGTGGGTAGACTATTACCGCCGCATGCGAAACCATCCGGCCTGGGAGACGAAAAACTTCAGCGGTTGGGATTTGAGTCTGGACGGGGCTCAGCAGCTCAACACAGTGGTGACCGCAGACATAAACGTCTACTATTTTTCCTTAGTTACAACGTGTACCGTATTGGATTCGACCACAGGTCATCATAGTCCTCGTGAGAATATGAGTCTCCTTCTTCGCAGGAAGGGACGGATTCTCGGATCAGAAAGGATTGAATGGGGTAACGGACAATTGACCGATTCCACCTGGTTTGAGAATGATGGTGTGGTGAACACGATAAGTCAATACGGTCCCACCACCGGACTGAATGGACCGGACCCCATTACGCCATACGAGTCCGGCACACGGCTGCAGCCGGGTCGATGGTACGTCTTGGGACCGTACCGGATGGATCACTGGTATATCTTGGGGCATACGGGTCTCGACGGAGATCAGCGAGCCGAGATAGGAGAACTGTTCACCAATCACTTCAGACTTCTCTGGTCTCTGCCTGAATGACGGCCTCACAAATTCTGACGAATTCTTATTCATCCGCCGGCACATTTTCTCAGTCTGGATAGTTCTTTGCAGATTACAGTCTTTCGGAATACTTTGTTCCGTGATATTTACTTTGACGTTGTGAGGTTTCAATGATCGAGTTTAGAAACAATTTCTCGTGGTCATTTTCACGCCACCGGAAGTTCAACACGTGTAAGAGACAGTATTACTACCATTACTACGGTTCATGGGGTGGGTGGGAAGAAACTGCAGACGAAGAGACGAGAAAACTTTTCCAACTCAAGAATATGACTACTCTTCCCATGCTTGCCGGCAGTCTCGTTCATGATATGATCAGTGCTATTCTTGAGGGCTTGAAGAACCGTCACGAGATAACGGTCCGCAGCGCTGAGAGGGAAGTGATCAAGCTTTTCAAACAGGCCTGGCGACAGTCGAAAAACGGGGAATGGAAAGCGAGCCCGAAAAGGAAAGCGAATCTGTTCGAGCACTACTATGAGGAGTCCTTGCCGGAGGAGCAACTCCTTGAAATCAAAGATACCATGGTGGAGAGTGTACAAGGATTCTATCTGTCGGATGCATTTGTTTTTATCAAGACCCTGTCCCCCACGGAATGGTTGACTAAGGAGAAACTTGACGCGTTCGACTTTGACGGAACAAAAGTATGGGTAAAGCTCGATTTCGTCGCGAGACATGGCGGCCTTGTCTACCTGTATGACTGGAAGACCGGCAGGCAGGTGTCTGAGGACGAAACTCAGCTTTCTGTCTATGCCCTCTACGCATTCTCGAGATGGGGAACTGGCGTGGATAATCTCCGACTCCTGGACATCTACGTCAGGAAGCAACTTCCCGTAAGTGTAAGGTTGAATAAAGCGTTGGTGGGCAAGGCGGAGAAGGTCATGAAGGAAAGCATGAGGGAAATGAAGGAACTGCTGGAGGATGTCTCCGAGAACCGGGCAAGTATTGACAAGTTTCCCATGGTTGAGGAGACGAAGGTTTGTCCTCGGTGTTTTTTCAAGGAGATCTGTTATCCGGAAGAATGGAGGGAATTGTAGGGTTGGAGGTGCTGGACATTATCTCGGAAGCACGTAAAATCTTGTGGCGATTGTCCAATCTGAGTACTTCCCTAGGAACCTCCATTCCTTGCACTCCACACACATTGTCATGGTGGGGTTATCTAGACCGTGGCTCTGTCTCGTACTTTTCTTGGTCGCAAGAAAAGTACTGCAAAATCTCAAGATCCTGTGGAGAACTCCGGCTGAAAAATCGTCCCGACCGTTTCGGCGGTCGTCGCGGGAATCCATGAAACTCTCCCGCCCAGGCGGAATCAAACAGTCATGGATTCTCCGAAGGATCTTGAGATGATCCGCGCCGCGGCCTCAACGAATACTGGCGGAACGCTTTTTAGGCCGATTTCTTCTAATGAAAACGACAGGAGAAAACTGCGTGTTTGGTGGACAAATTGACACCCACGAAGAAACCGCAATGATAAGACCACGGATCTCTATATGCTTCACATTAGTTCGATTCGCTTTGACGTTGATGAGGGCAGTGTTATCTTACGGGAAAAACGACGGTGTGTCAGGAGTAATTATCAAGAATAGTCTCTGCCTGGTGTTCTTGGCCGGATCCATCCTCCAGGCACAGGAGAATAAGCTCTTCTGGGATGGACAGGATTGGGACCGCTTGTCACGGCGGACCGCCGGATATCCGGAGTACACGTATCTGGCGAAAGCTGCGTATGTGAACGGTCTCATGGACGGACGGCTGTATGATTTCTTTAAGACGTGGGCAGCCGATTCTTCCCTGGCTGACTCGGTTATTGGTCGCGAGACAGTGGACTATCTCACGACGTCCGAACTGGTTCGGGTACTGGATAATTTCTACTCCGATCCTTTGAACCGATACATTCCTATTTCATCTGCGATTATTATCGTGAACTTGTACGCTGCAGGAGAACCCTCGGAAATGATTGATGGCTACACCCACAAAACAAAAGAATGGATAAACGATCTCATGCTTCGGATGGAGGGGATCGATTATTACCAGTTGATGCGTGAAAAGCAGAAAAAGCAGTTCGAGGGAAAGGAAGAATAGACCGGAGAAAAGCCCTTACTCGATTCTGATAAGCCCCGTTGTGGGACTATAAATGAAAATCCGGGAATCATTCTTGAATTTCAAACGACTAACATGGTAGCGATACCGATAGCCTTTTGTTCTGACGAAAGGGTACGTGACGCCTCGAACAACCGTCTGACCATTTCCGAGAGGCGGCTCATAAGTATGAAGATGGACAAGTTCTCTTTCCGAAACAATCCTGGAAGAGGGATCCAGTTCGGTGAGAAACCCTTCCAGTTCGGCAACTGTTCGTCCTGAGTTGTTGTTGATCTGCACCACCACATAAAGAAGGTCGTCATTGACCACTCGAAGGCGAACGTCGGTTTCAAACAGAGATGGCGACTGTCCCCCGAGGCTAACGGAAAGTATGGCAGCGTGGAGCAACATGAATCGTATCATAAAACCAATTTATTCAGGATGCGGTCTCTAAGTCAAGATTGGTGAATTGCGCAGGAACATGGGTGTGGGAGACCCGTTAAACCGGGCCAGAAGATGACTGAGACCGATTTTCGCGAACTCCTCAAGAATTTCGACCATCTTTTCCGTGTGACCAAGATCGGGTCAACTGGAAAAACCTGGGTGGCGGCGGGAAAACTGCTTGAGGGGAGGACTGAAAATGAGGTCCGCCACCACCTGAATGATCTTGATGTGGAAGCGGACGTGAGGCACGAGGATGGAATCGTCTGGGTGCAGGTGTCAGAACGTCCCATTCAGAAGCGCGACTCCGATTCCGTGGTGGTGATTCCTACAATAAACATAATCCTTCTTCTGCTCACGGTCGTCACGACCCTCCTCGCAGGGTCAATTCTCCAAGGTGGTAACCCCCTTGCCCACCTGAGTGATCTTGTGAAAGGTATTCCCTATTCAATTGTCTTGTTACTGATCCTCGGGTCCCACGAGTTCGGGCACTACTACTATGCGAGAAAAAACAGGGTGGATGCAACGCTCCCTTATTTTATCCCTGCTCCTCCTTTTATCCTGCTTATCGGCACTTTCGGCGCGTTCATTCGAATCAAGAGCCCTATCCGGAGTAGGAAGGCACTTCTGGAAATCGGGGCAGCTGGTCCCATCGCCGGGTTTGTGGTAAGCTTTGCCGCAATCCTGATCGGGTACAGTCTCATCCCCGACCAGCAGGCGGTTCTGGCTCATGTCGCATCGGCCCACAACGTCGCGGGGATAGAGGCAAACGAAAGTACCGTCGTTCAACTTTCGATGGGTACGTCGGTTCTTTTCAAGGCCCTGGGAGCGATCTACCGGGTCGAAGTTCCTATGGACGAAATATATCATTTTCCGTTCATCTTCGCCGGGTGGATAGGATTTCTGGTGACAATGCTCAATCTGCTCCCCATCGGTCAACTGGACGGTGGACATATCGCCTATGCCCTTCTTGGGGAAAAACATAACCGCTGGGCCAAATGGGTGTTTTTACTCCTGATTCCCCTGGGATTCATTTCCGCCCACTGGTGGGTTTGGGCCGTACTGGTCCTTGTTCTCATGAGGAGTTGGAAACATCCCCCAATCTTTGACATGGGCTCTCCCGTTACAAGACGGGAGAATCTGATTGGACTCATCTGCCTGATGATCCTCATCTCCTGTTTCATACCGATCCCAGTCACCATATCATAGTCGTGAAGAATTGGCTGACCCGCGGTATCTGGTGTTGGCTTCTTGTCTGGACAACCCTGCCGGGTCAGAGCCGGGTGGGGGAGTGGGACTCCTTCACCTCGTTCCTGGATACCAGACGGGCCGTGGAGATCGACCGGAAGATCGTCTGTGCAACATCGGGAGGCATTCTGGTTTTCGATTCCGCCACAGAATCATTCGAGACTCTAACCAACGTTGATGGTCTGGAGGAAACCGATCTCTTCGCCCTGGAGCTGGACAGAAACGGTCACCTTTGGGTGGGCAGCTCCTCGCCGAGAGGTGTCGTCCAGATATACGATGTAGAAAAGAAACAGACTGTCAAGACGTTCAATTTCGACCTTTCATCAGTCGCTGATATCGCAGCCTCGGATTCCGCTGTCTTTGTATCATATTCTAAGAATCTGGAGTGGGGAATACTCGAGTTCATCTGGAGCGAAGGGGAGTTCATTTACCGCCAGACTTATGATCCTTCGGAGGAAAGTCTCGAATATATCTCAGACCTCGCCATCAGAGGAGATTCTCTCTTCGCTGCCACAGACAAGGGTCTCTTCGTGGGCAACTATAGAGATCTTATTCTCAATTATCCCCAGAACTGGGAGATTCTGTCAGAATTTCCCCTTTCCCCTGTTACGCGACTCCGGAAAAATGGGGAGGAATTGCTGATTGTCGCTAACGGAGAAATCTGGAGCTTCACCGACACATTGGAGCAGTTGAGTGACCGCTTCTCTGGCGAAACGACGCTCCTCGATGTGGCAAGGTCCGAAGATGCAACCTTGTACGGTCTGCAGAGATGGAGGGTGGTCCGGTTCACTGAGAATGGAACCATAGATGGGTCATGGTGGCGGACGAAAGCAGAGGGTCATCGTCTTGAACCATTGAGTGACGGTAACCTGTTGGTTTCCAGTGACCGGGGCATAGGCATCTGGAGCGTCGACGAGGAGGCGTTTGATTGGCACGTGCCAAACACACCTGTCAGCAATGTCTATACTGCTCTGGCTGTTCAGGAAGACGGCAGTCTGGTAGCGGCAGGAAAGGAAGGCGTCTCCGTATTGACGGAATATGGGTGGCACAATCTGGTACCCTCAAGAACCCGGTGGGCTGTCCGTGATCACGACCCGGAGGAATACTCACGATTCGTGGCGGACACCGTTCAGTACAAGAGTAGTCGCGTCTGGTCCCTCCTTGAAGATGGTGACAGGATTTTCATGTCAATTCAAGGCGTGATCCCGGATACGAATGAATTTGGAGATCCCATCGGTGGTGGTGTGGTGGAGATCAACCTTGCTGACCCTCGACAGATCGCTGTTCATGACAGCACGGATGAGCATATTGATCCTTTTAATGATAAAGGATACATGAACGTCCGGGGACTCCTTCATGACGGGATCGGGAATCTCTGGATATCGAACTTTGGTGCCGCTGATCCTGATAAGAAAATCACCGTTTTGACACCGGAGGGTGGCTGGTTTCACATTCCACAACTGGGGTCTGGCGGGATTCCCCAGAAACTGGAGAATCCCACCGACGTTGCGGTTTCCGAGTCCGGCATCGTGCTAATAGGGAGCAGCAAGGATGACGGATTCTTCGTCCTCAAACTGGACCAGGACTCCGATGAAGACGGTCTACCCGACGCGCTGGATGAGGATGCAGACGATGACGGGGTTCCAAATGACATGGACGATGACGACGATGGAGATGGGATACCGGACGGGAGCGATTCGATTCCCGTGTCCTGGGTGAGTTTCTCCACCAAAGATGGTCTTTCAAACAACACGGTATGGTCGGTGGTCTCACAGGAACCCCACGTGGCGTGGTCCCTCAGTGCCCAGGGTCTTCAACGTCTCACATTCAATTCGGACTACTCCGGAGTCACCCCGTATTTCTTTACGTACTTTTCCGGTGTTCCCTTTGGTGAGGGCTCAAAGGTCGTTATGGATGGGCGCAATAATGTATGGGTTTCTTCGGTCACGGCCGGCGTTTATGTGCTCCTGGCCAATTCCACCCCATGGCCCGACTGGACAGGATTTCGTCACAGAGACAGCTATCTGCTCTCCGACGAAGTTACGGCCATCGCCTTTGACAACATGAATGGGATTGCCTACATCGCTACGTCGAAGGGCATAAACAGTCTCCGTATCCCTTTCGCTCGTGAGAAACGGACTTTTGACGACGTGACCATTTTCCCGAGTCCATTCAGAATCCCGAGCACCCGTCCAATGGTAATTGACGGCCTTATGGACAATTCCTCTCTCAAGATCATGATGCTTTCGGGACGTGTACTCCTGGAGATCCCGTCAACTTCCCCCTCCCTTCATGGATATCAGGCGTTCTGGGACGGGCGGTCCGGGGATGGTGTGTATGTGGGTACCGGGGTCTACCTTGTGGCCATATACTCAGAGACGGGTCAAACTCACGTTGCCAAGATAGCGGTTATCCGGGATTAGCCCGCTTTTTGGTGGCAGACTCCCTGGGGAAATATTGAGGGACCAGTCCGAAATCTCCCTCCAACTCCTCTGCAATGGCTTTTATCATTTCCTTCCGCTCCTTATGATGGAGGAAGGCGCTTTTCATGGCGATTATGGTCACCTCACGAAAATCGTACAAATTGAAGCCAAACAGAGTATGGGCAAGCATGAGTTCTTCTGAAAGGGTGGTGTTCGAGATCAAGCGGCTGTCTGTATTCAGGGTAACTCTCAATCCACGGTTGTAATAGATCCTCGCTGGATGGTGCTTCAGACTTCGAACGCTTCTTGTATGGTAGTTGCTCGTTAAGCAGACTTCCAGCGTAATCCTGTGATCGTTCACGTATTGCATGAGATCGGGATCTTCCTTCAACCTGGTCCCATGTCCAATTCTGTGAGCCCCGCAGTAGTGAATAGCTTGGTGGATGGATTCGGGACCGAATGCCTCTCCGGCGTGAATGGTGGCATTGATATTGCTGTTCAGGATCATATAAAATGCTTCGCGGTGATGCTTCGCGGGAAAGTTCTCTTCAACTCCCGCGAGATCGAATCCCACCACCCCCTTGTTTTTGAACTGGACGGCGAGGTCGGCAAGTTTCAGGGAAACCTCGGGATTGATATTCCTCATACCGCATATGATAATACCGCACCGAATATTGAAGTCTTTTTCGGCCCGGCGGAGACCTTCCCTTACTGCCTCCACGGACTCCTGGGGTGTCATTCCGTGCCTGGTGTGGAGAATGGGAGAATAGCGAATCTCAATATACCGGACGTTTTCACTTGCCGCATCCTCCGCCAGTTCATAGGCTGCTCTGACAAGACTTTCGTAAGTCTGGAGTGTTCTCAACGTGAATTCGAAGCGGTCGATATACTCTTCGAGCGAAACTCGTTTTTTACCCATGGAGAGTATCTTATGTAGTTCTTCCGGGTCGGTGGTGGGGAGACTGATCTTGTCCTTCTCGGCCTGATCGATCATCGATGAAACCCTAAGGGATCCGTCGAGGTGGCAGTGGAGTTCCACTTTCGGAAGATGCCGGAGAACGTCGAGAGTTATCTCAGGTGGTTTTCGCATCTTTGCGAGCCACGTTAAACAGCAGGAATATGACGCCAAGGAGCAGCACAATACCCGGCCACGTTCCCAGCGGTTCCTCGATGACGGCCAGGACATCTGCGTCACCCGCGATAACGATGGGAATGGCCATCAAGATGCCGACGAGGGCTTCGCCGGTGATCAATCCAGAGGCAAAAAGGAGACCCCGGTTTCCTTCGGTCTTAATCCTACCACGCCGCACTCTTTTTACTGTCCACGCAATGATTCCGCCCGCGAAGATAGGGACCGAGAGTTCGAAAGGTAGATAGACGCCCACCGCCACTGCGAGGACCGGCAGTCGAAATGAAGCTCCCCTTCTCTCCTGAAATCTGTCCAGGCTGATTATCAGGACGGCGACGAGCATGCCCGTGACGATCATGGCCCAGGGAAGGTCCCGGTTGAACACACCCTGGGCAACGGAGGCCATGAGCGTCGCTTGAGGAGCTGCCAGGGGATTGGGATGCTCGGCTGACGGGACGCCGATTCCGTAGGCCTTTTCGATAAGCATTAACACGGGCGCCAGGACGAGAGCGGCCGAGACCACTCCAAGTATCTGCATGATCTGTTGCTTCCATGGCGTTGCCCCCAGAATATAGCCGGCTTTCAAGTCCTGAAGATTATCGCCACCAATGGCTGCGGCACATGCGACAACTGCTCCCACAAATATGGCCGCAGCCGGTCCCACAACACTGCCCGTTCCGAGGAAGGCCAACAAGAGAAGTGAGGAGAAAAGGATCGTGGCAATAGTGACGCCCGAAATGGGATTGTTTGAACTGCCCACCAATCCCGCCATGTACGCTGCCACCGCCGAGAAGAGAAAACCGGCAACAAGCATAACGACTGCCATGATGATGGAGGGAGCCGGGCTCTGGATCACGTGGACATACACGAGGAAAATGGGGAGGATTGACACGATTAATGCAATTCCTACCCATTTCACGGGGATATCCCGTTCTGTTCTGGGGATCTCCTGAAACCCGCCGGAAGTACCTTTTTTGTAAGTGTCGAAACTTGATCTAATTCCCGTAAGGATTGATGAACGGAGATGGATGAGAGCCCAGAATCCCCCGATAACCATGGCACCCACGCCGAGAAAGCGTGTCTTAGTTGACCAGATTTCATTTGCCCACGACACGGCATCCTCTCCCGCGGGCCACGGATGTGTGGCGGCGTAGATGGGTATCGCCACGAGCCAGTTTAGGGCGCCGCCGATGAAAATCAGTGCCGCTATATTGATGCCCACAATGTATCCCACGGAGATGAGCGCCGGGGACAGATTCGATCCGAAATACGCTATGGATGAACCAACTTTGGCGCCAACCTCAACAACGCCTTCCCAGACTCTCAGTCCCGTTTCGCCGAACTTGAAAACGGCCCCAAGGATACCTGCCTGAGCAATATCCCTGATTCCAGAACCTCCTTTTTCACCCGTTCTGAGGATCTCCGCCGTTGCTACTCCTTCGGGAAACTTGAGTTTTTCTTCCACGATCAGAGCTCTTCTGATAGGTATGGTAAAGAGGACGCCAATGACTCCGCCCAACCCGGCGATGACGGTGGTTTGCCAGTAGTTGAAATTCGTCCAGTAATGCATCACGATGAGAGCGGGGATAGTAAAAATGACACCTGCAGCCAGGGATTCACCGGCAGAGGCCGCCGTCTGTACGATGTTGTTTTCGAGAATATTCGACCGGCGGAAAAGACGCAATATACCCATGGACATAACCGCCGCCGGGATGGAAGCGGAAACGGTCATCCCCGCGAAAAGTCCGAGGTAGGCATTTGCACCGGCCAGGATGACGGAAAGCACAACACCCAGAATCAGGGCTTTGATGGTAATTTCTGGGAGTGACTTGGACTGGTTTGGCACGGGTTTGGTCAACGGAATTTGAGCGGAAAATAGAGCCAGCTAACACTGGAAGCAAGGGAAGAATCGTGGGCGAGACGTGTGGAAAACCTTGTGTCGATCGTCCAATCCGAATTCTGCGCCATGAACTTCGATTTCTTGCACTTCCCGTCGCCCCCCGTTTTTGTTGTGGGATTATCTAGACCGTGGCTCTGTCTCGTACTTTTCTTGGTCGCAAGAAAAGTACTGCAAAATCTCAAGATCCTGTGGAGAACTCCGGCTGAAAAATCCTCCCGCCCGTGTCGGCTGGAGCCACGGGAATCCATGAAACTCCCCCGATTGTTATCGGGGTCAGACACTCATGGATTCTCCGAAGGATCTTGAGATGATCCGCGCCTCCGCCTCCACAAATTCCGGCGGGACGATTTTAAGGCCATTCTAAGTTCTTGAGTGTCGCATTAGAACTATCCAAGCTGGCGCGGCTATACAGAGAGTCCTGTTCGAAGAGTCCTTGACTCTCTGCAGGGCCCAAGGACGGTATTGATTTTGCAAATCTCTTACCGGGCCTGATTCCTTTGGGCGAAAGAGAACAGGAGGAGGTTTCCGCTAAGAAAGAATCCTTGTCTGAGTCCCGCCGTGATATCGTCATATGGCACAATTATAGGCGGGATGAGTTTGGTTTCTTTCCAGGAAAACAACGACGGTTCAGCCCGAAGGAATCCAGCCTTGATTTTTTTCGTTCTTTTTGTATCAAGTCGAAGATCCCGACCCTTCGGGGACAAAAAGAACAAGAAACCTGGGGAGATAGACTCTATCTCATTCTCCAATTCTCTCCTTTTCACCGATTTGGCTGCCGGATGGGGATGCGGTCGCGGACTCCCATACAGGTCAAATCGTGTTGTCATTGAAAAGCTTTCAGCAAATTGACTATAACGAAACCACAAACTGTTGTGTGAATGCGTGTGATATTATCTTTCCGTGACGTTGCTGGAAAGAGAAATGGTGCGTAACTTTAACTAATATGGGGGTGCTGTCCCGACGTAGATTGGGGCGGCTGAGAAGAAACCCTCTGAACCTGATCTGGGTAATTCCAGCGTAGGGAGGTAATTATGAACAACCCAAAGCGATTCCTCTTCAACCCGAAGGGGATTCTTATTTTTGTCCTCTTCTTCTCAGTCGCGATCGCGCAAGATCTTTCCACCCTCTCGGGGCGTGTTCTCGATTCCACGACTGAAAGACCCCTCCAAGGGGCCAGCGTGGTCAGCGGGGACGCGGGGACTTCCACAGACAGGTATGGTCTTTTTACCCTGGCCATCCCACAGGGGAGTTCCATTACCGTTTCGATGATAGGCTATGAGTCAGCCACCTTAGCTTCGGATCAGAAGTTCGTTACCGTTCGGCTGGCGCCTACTGTCCTCAAAGGGGAAGAGGTGATTGTGCTGGCTAATCGTGCGCTACCGGGCGTCACGCCCGTAGCCTTTTCCACCCTTACACCGAGCGAGATCGAACAGCACTACTTCGTGGAAGATATTCCCATGGTCTTAGCATCTGAACCGGGCGTGTATGCCTATAGCGAAAGTGGAAATGGCACAGGCTATTCCTACGTTTCAATTCGCGGTTTCGATCAAAGCCGGATTTCAGTGATGCTTGATAACGTCCCATTGAACGACAATGAGAGTCATCAGGTCTATTGGGTGGACCACGGAGATATCCTGTCCAATGCAAAGGATGTTCAGATTCAGCGGGGAATCGGAAACAGCCTCTACGGTTCGGCCGCCTTTGGCGGATCCATTAATCTCATTACAGACATTGGAGGCGATGAACAAGAGCTGAGCGCTTCTGTGTTGACAGGGTCATACAATACCAGCAAATACCGCCTTAAATTCAACTCGGGTAAATCGCCGGGGGAGAGCCTGAGTCTATCCATTCGTGCCTCCCAGATCCATTCCGACGGCTATCGTGAGTTTCACGAGAGTCTGCAGCGTGGAATTTTTCTCGGTCTGGAACATCGAAGCTCAAAGATGACCCATCAGCTGAGAGCTTCCATAGGCTATGAGAACACAGACCTCCTTTGGGATGGCGTCGCCGCCTCGGACATTAATGACCGCAAAAAGCGTCGTGAAGGGTACAAGTCTTATACCGATGATTTCTTGCAGCAGGTATATTCGCTCAATTCAATCTACCGGATAAGTGGTGAGTCATACGTTCACAATGTCGCCTATTTTGTGAGTGGATCGGGCTATTATGAGGTCTTTAAGACCGGGAGCGATTTCTATTCCTACAATCTGGATGTGGATGATGCTTATCCCGACTGTGTCGAGCAAGATGAGTTGTTTACGGACCTTTTGCGAAGGAAATGGATCGTGAATCACTATTACGGAATTGTTCCCAGATGGACATGGAAACGAGGCGGAATCCGCTTTGATCTGGGAGGAGAAATTCGCTTCTACCGAGGAGACCACTTTGGTGAAGCCGCGAGTTTTTCTGATTCCACGTTAGAGGCGAAATTTGGGGACGAATGGTACAAATACTATGAATATTTTGGCACCAAGAGAAGTATCAGCACGTTTGCCCACCTAGTCTATTCATTTGGAAATGGGCTAAGAGTGATAGGCGACATTCAGTATCAAACTCACCGATGGAAACTGGATCAAGAAAAGATCGGCCATGCCGCCGGTCATCAGATCTCGGCCCCATGGGATTTTCTTAATCCACGGTTTGGATTTGTATACGGGTTAACAGAGAGTCTCAGTTTATTCGGCAATTACGGGAAGGCCCAAAAAGAACCGACGGATGATCAGATAATCAATGCGGACGATGTTTGGAGCGAGCCCGTGATGGCGGCGGCAGAAGTGGTCAACAACTTTGAACTGGGGACACACTACAGGTCAAACAGGCTTGCCGGGAATCTCAACCTTTACCGGATTGTCTACAATAACGAGCAGTTGAAGAACATAGATGTTGAACAGGAGGGTGAGTACGATTACTATTCGACGGATTCCACAGTTCACCAGGGAATAGAGGCGGAGATTAGCTACCAATTCAGTCCTTTTCTACGTCTGAGCGCGAACGCGACGGTTTCTCAGAACACTTTCGTGGGACCGGAGCGCGAGGGTAATCTCCTTCCCAATGTGCCGATTCGATTGCTCAACGCAGCTATTCAATTTAGGCCCACTGATCATGCCACACTGTATATCGATCTCCGTCATGTGGGCAAACAATATGTTGACGATGTCAATACAGAAGAAGGCGCCATCGATCCGTTCACCGTTGTTAATCTTGCTGTGAATTACCAGCTCGGTCCTGCTGTCTTTGGGTTAAAGGTCAATAACCTGTTTGACACCCTCTATTCTACCTACGGATATGGCTATGAGTGGGATGGATTCTGGGCATTCTATTGGCCGGGAGCTACCCGGAACTATTACGCCACCATCACCCTCCAGTTCTAGTCTCCCCAATCACAAATTCCAAGCACAAAACAACAACTAGGTAACAAGCACCAAGCACCAAATTCTAAACATGTGAAAGATGCTATTCATAAGACAGGCAAAACCTTCAACAGTTTGGTCATTGGAACTTGTTATTTGGAATTTGTTTGTCATTTGGAATCTGTGATTTGAGATTTGTCTGTCATTTTCCCTCCACGGTCCGCGCCTTCAGCCCGATAGGTTACCCGACAGGTTTAAGCTGCCAAGTTTTTTCTGATTGAACAAAGGCCGGGGAATCCGTTAATTTACTTCGTGGATTCCCCCCCTAAGAAACGTCTCTTTCTCATTGACGGATATGCCATGGTGTACCGGGCGTATTTCGCCATGATTCGCAATCCACTTATGACCTCCGACGGACGCCACACCAGTGCCCTGTTTGGCTTTGTAAATTCCGTCTTCAAGCTCCTCCGAAACGAGGATCCTGATTATCTCGCTGCTGTTTTTGATGGAAAGGAGAAGACGTTCCGCCACGAGATATACCCCGAATATAAGGCGACAAGAGAAAAAATGCCTGACGAACTCCGGGTCCAGCTTGACGACCTCTGGAAACTCACGGATGCCATGAACATTCCCCGGCTGCAGATGGAGGGATACGAGGCAGACGACGTGATTGGAACCCTGGCCGTTCAGGCTAAAGATGCAGGCATGGAGGTCTACATCGTGAGCGGGGACAAGGATTTCATGCAGCTCGTGGACGACAGCGTATTCGTTCTCGCTCCCGGTAAGCAAAGCGATTCGGATATGGTATTCGGGAAAGACGAAGTCATGGAAAAGTGGGGTGTTCACCCGGGTCAAATGGTCGATCTTCTTGGCCTCATGGGGGATACGTCCGATAATGTGCCGGGTGTCAAAGGCGTGGGACTGAAATCGGGTGTCAACCTGCTGAAAAAGTACGAAAGCTTGGACCAGGTGATCCAGCACGCTGAAGAAGTTGAAAATAAACGTGTGAGAGAGGGATTGTTGAGAGATATGGATAATGCACAACTGTCTAAGGAGCTTGTCACCTTAAAGACAGATCTCTCCCTCACGGTGTCCGTGCAGGAATTAAGACGGAAACCGTTCGATTTCGATTCCATGGATGAGATTTTCAGCGATCTTGAATTCTACCGGATTAAGGATCAGCTCGATACTTTCAGAAAGAACGAAGGTCTTGACGTCAAATCCGGCCGGGTAGACAAACGGTATGAATGCGTGAATTCAGAAGGGGAATTGTCGCAAATGATTGGGGTTCTGAAATCAGGGGATGTGATTTCGCTGGACATAGAATCTACAAGTACCGAGCCCATGCTGGCTGAAATCGTGGGCCTCAGTTTTTCTTTGGCAGAGGACCGGGGATGGTACGTTCCCATTCAGTTCCAGGGGAAAGAGGCCTCCCTGTTTTCGGAATCGGGGGGTGATCTGAAGACGGTCCTGGCTGCGTTAAGACCAATTTTGGAAGACAGTACACTCGCAAAGTGCGGTCAGAATATCAAATACGATATGCTTATCCTGAAGAATCACGGGATAGACGTCCAGGGAGTCATTTTCGATACGATGATTGCCGCTCACCTCCTCAAGCCTGACGCCCGATCATATAAGCTCGACTATCTCACGCAGCAGTATTTGAACTACCGATCCCAGCCCATCACCGAGCTCATAGGAACCGGAAAGGGCCAGATTTCCATGGCGGAAGTACCCCTTGATAAGGTGACACACTATGCTGCTGAAGATGCCGATGTCGTCTATCAGCTTATGCCCATTTTGAAAGAGGAATTGAGAGGCGCCGGGTTGCTTGATTTCTTCGACAGAGTTGAAGTTCCTCTGATCCCCGTTCTCGTACAGATGGAGCGAAACGGTGTTTACGTGGACACCGACCTCATGTCCCAGATGTCCAGGTGGATGGAAAAGAAACTGGATGCTTTTTCACGGGAAATCTTTGCCGTAGCAGGCACGGAATTCAATCTAAACTCACCGCAGCAGCTTGCGGTAATTCTTTTTGACGAACTGAACCTGCCGGAGATAAGAAAGCGGTCCACCAATGTGAGTGTGCTGGAAACATTGAAGAATCGCCATCCATTACCCGGGAGCGTTCTCGAGTACCGCAAGTTTCAGAAATTGAAATCCACGTATGTGGATGTCATTCCGAAGCTGATTCATCCGGAAACCGGCAGGGTTCATTCGTCATTTAACCAGACTATTGCCGCCACTGGTCGCCTTTCCAGCAGCAATCCGAATTTCCAGAATATTCCCATCCGTGCTGAAGAGGGGCGAGAGATCAGGAAGGCGTTTCAACCCGAGGGAAAAGACTGGAAACTCTTATCCGCTGATTATTCCCAGATTGAGCTCAGGATTATGGCT
>JAZGBI010000094.1 GCA_036476315.1 Candidatus Neomarinimicrobiota bacterium
CTTGTGAAACTTTCGGTCAAGGTACGGGCGAAGAAAGATCGAGGTTTTTTCCGTCTCCCCGTGGACAGGGCCTTCTCCATGAAGGGATTCGGAACCGTGGTAACAGGAACCGTGGTGAGTGGGGCCCTCAAAGTGGGAGATGAGGTGGAGATTCTACCATCCAAACTCGCCACGAAGATTCGGGGAATTCAGTCCCATGGAAAAGATGTGTCGTCCGTGCAACTGGGTGATCGGGCAGCGCTGAATTTGAGTAACATAGACAGAACGCGAGTGACACGCGGACTCCAGCTTGCATCGAAAGGCTTCATCGAACCTTCGGGAGCCATCGGTGCGGAGTTCTCCCTGCTGCCTTCTACAGAAAGAGTTGTCCGGAATGAGCAGCGAGTGAGGATTCATCTGGGAACCGACGAAGTCATGGCGAAAGTCCGTCTTGTTAACCCTGGCAAAAGAAAAGTAGTGAATCCGGGTGAGGCAAGTACTGCACTCATCGAGCTCGAAAAGGCCGTGGCCGTGGCCATCGACGATCCGTTTATTCTAAGATTCTATTCACCTCTGGAAACCATAGGGGGAGGAGTGATTATTGATACTCAACCGCCATCTTCTTGGAAGGAGTGCAAGAGGTGGTTGCAGTCCTTGGAGGGATTGATCAGAAGTGAGCGTTTGAAGAAATTCCTGGTAGCGACTGAGAATGAACCGCTGACCATGAAGGGGTGGTCTCAGAGATGGCAACTTTCCGAACCTGTCTTTCGGGAGTTGCTCAGGAGCCTATCCATAAAGGAATTCGGTCCCAAGGAGAACCCTTTTGTGACTCTTGTGTCCTCCCTTGAAAATCAGAAGCGGGCTTGCGTCGAAGCAGTTGACAATTTTCATGAGCAGTCTCCTTATCAGAGAGGGATACCAAAGGATCGCCTTCGTCAGATTCTTGGCTTTCACGCCTCCCTGTTCGACTATATCACCCATGAATTGGAGAGTGAGAAAAAGATTGAGGCTGTGGAAGGAATAGTTCGGATTCAAGGTTTTCATGTGGAATTGACGGGCAAAGACACAGAGCTGGCCTCCCGTCTTGAGAAAGCTTTGAAAGATTCGTTGTACACTCCTCCCGTAATTAAACAATTGGCTGAACTTATTGACTTGCCTGAGGCCAAAACATTGCAGTTGATGCACGTTCTAAAAGGTCAGGGAAAAGCAGAAGAGGTAAGCCGGAACTTGTGGTTCCACGTTGAAACTTTGACCGTCATGGAGAACGAAATAAGGAGATTCTTCGAGGACAAAGCTTCCATGGCCGTGAACGATTTCAAATCACTGACCCACACCACCAGGAAACATGCTATTCCTCTGTTGGAGTATCTTGACGACCGTCGCATCACGCGTCGGGAAGGGGACCAGAGAGTACTCTCTAAATGACTGCAACTGTCAACAAAGGAAAAGGAGGGCGTGATGCCCGGGAAGGTAGGACCCCCCTCATGAGGCAGTACTACGATATTAAGAGAGAGCACCCCGATTCGGTCGTGTTGTTTCGCATGGGTGACTTCTACGAAACTTTCGATGATGATGCGAAGTTGGCTTCGAAAGTCCTTGGGATTGCGCTGACGAAAAGGGCCAACGGGGCCGCGGCGAATGTTCCACTGGCGGGATTCCCACACCACGCCCTGCATACCTATCTGCCGAAGCTCGTTGACTCTGGTCTACGTGTCGCAATTTGTGAACAGATGGAAGACCCGAAATTTGCCCAGGGCATTGTGAAAAGGAAAGTTGTGGAAGTGGTGACGCCCGGGACAGCGACTTTCGATGATTTTGTCCATCAAAAGTCCAACACTTTTCTCGGGTGTGTTGTAGATGGGTCAGATAGAGCGGGATTCTCCTTTCTTGACCATGCCACAGGGGAATTTTATCTGGGAGAATCGGTCCGGCAAAAACTTCCCGAAAGTATACTCAAGTTTTCTCCCAAAGAAATGATCGTTCCCGAATCTCTGGAATACGAAAAGGAAGAATGGTATGGAAAGATTAATCCTTTCGTAACCGAGATGGACGAATGGGCGTTCGATTATGATACGGGCAGACAGGCTCTGCTGGGTCATTTTGGAACCACCTCTCTAAAGGGGTTCGGTTGTGATGATCTCACCGCAGGTGTTTCCGCCGCGGGAGTTATCCTTCGTTATGTGGAAAGGAACATCCCCGGTGCCCTGGATCACGTGACCCGATTGATCCCGGTGCGGGATGATGATTTCATGGGACTTGATGATTTCACCCTAAGAAATCTTGAATTATTCAATTCCCTCTCGACGCAGGGGACTCACGGAACACTGATTAGTATTTTGGACGAGACGATCACGCCGGGGGGAGGGAGATTACTTCGTCGCCGGATGAATCGTCCCTTAACAGATCGGATCAGAATTGAGAGGCGTCTCAGTTGTGTGGAAGGATTCGCAGAAGCCCCTGAGTTATTGATGGAGGCGAGACGGAGGCTTTCAGGTTGTTCGGACATGGAACGATTGGTGGGGAAACTGAGCCGGAGGAAGGCAAACCCCAGGGATGTGGCCAGCCTGAAGGTAACCATGGACCTGGTGCCCGTATTGAAAGCACTCCTGGAGAAATCGAGAAGCGGCGCCCTGAGGGAACTTGCATCACGGTTTGAGGACGTTAATGCAGTGGCTCGACGCATTGCGGAAGTAATTGTGGATTCTCCACCCCTGTCACTTTCGGAAGGCGGGGTAATACGGGAAGGGGTGGACAAAGAACTGGACGAGCTCCGGAATATCGCCAGTGGCGGAAAGAAGTGGGTTGCAAATCTTGAGCGCACCGAAAGAACGAAAACGGGAATCCCTTCACTCAAAGTTGGCTACAACAAGGTCTTTGGATACTACCTGGAGATCACCAAGGTACACCAGGATAAGGTCCCACAGGACTATATCCGCAAGCAGACCCTGGTGAATGCGGAACGATATGTAACGCCGGAACTAAAGGATTATGAAGAGAAAATCCTGACAGCAGAGGAGCGAGTTCTGAAAATCGAGACGCGTCTGTTCGCGCGTTTGTGCTCGTGGCTTCTGGAACAGGCCGCAACTATTCAGAACAATGCTGCAGTTGTTAATCAAATCGATTTGCACGGAACACTTGCCCATGTGGCCGTGAATAACCACTACGTGAAGCCGACAATCGTGGAGAAACCGAGAATCGCACTGAAAGATTCGAGGCACCCGGTGGTGGAGGCCATTCTTCCTTCGGGTGAAAAATTCATACCTAACGATTTAGCCATGGCCGTGGAGGACGATCAAATACTTCTTGTCACGGGACCCAATATGGCCGGAAAGTCCACGTATCTCCGACAGGTGGGGCTCACGGTGGTCATGGCTCAGCTTGGCAGCTTCGTTCCGGCAAAAGAAGCCGTCATTGGCATCGCCGACAAGGTGTTTACCCGCGTGGGAGCCAGCGACAATCTTGCCGGAGGTGAGTCCACTTTTCTCGTTGAGATGACCGAAGCCGCGAATATTCTCAACAATGCTACCTCAAACAGTCTGGTTCTCTTCGATGAAATAGGTCGAGGCACTGCGACGTTCGATGGTCTGTCTCTGGCCTGGGCAATCACTGAATTTCTGCACAATATGTCCGGATCCCAGGCGAGAACCATTTTTGCCACACATTATCACGAACTGACCGAACTGGAAAGCGTCCTGGATCGTGTGAAGAACTATAATATTGCCATTAAGGAATTCGGCGACAAGATAGTCTTTTTGAGGAAAATCATGCCCGGACCTTGTGATAAGAGTTACGGTATCCATGTTGCGCAGATGGCGGGACTCCCAAAATCGGTCATCACCCGCGCCTCCCGGATTCTCAGTCACCTGATCCGGCATGAGTCTCCCGAAATCATGGGAAGGGAAAGGCCCCACCAAGAGAAAAACCAGCTGACTATTTTCGAAGAGAGGGAATCAAGAATTCAACAGGAACTCTCAGACCTGGAAATCAACAGGATGACTCCTTTGGAAGCCCTTGCCAGGTTGGAAGAACTCAAATCAAAATACGGATCATGAGGCGTTGAAATGAGGACCACCTCCCCATTTTTTCTGGGAATGATCGTGGCTCTCGCCGGTCTTCCCCTCCGGAGTGAATCCATCTGGGTAAAGTATGGCAATCAGGTGTACCGTGGGGCTGGCGACGCAAGATCTATTGCTCTCAGTGAAGCTGAAGTGGCGTCGGCGACAGGTCCCACAGCCCTCCTTTGGAACCCGGCCCGACTTCAGGCTAATGAGGAGAAATATATCACGTATGCCCATCAAGAACGGTTCTCAGGAAATGTTATTTATGACATTATTGGATTTGATTTAAAGGAAAACTTTAAGTCAAAATGGTCCCTTGTTCTTGTCCGTGAGGCTATCCAGGGGATCCCAAACACCACGAAGGCTCTCCTCTACGATACGGGATCTCTCGATGCCGAATATGAGCGTATTCTTCCTGAACAGGTGACCTATTTCAACCAGGTTCAATGGGCTGGCGTTCTGGGGATCTCTTCTGTCCTGGGGGATTGGAAAATAGGGGGCAATGCCAAGATTCTTGTGCATCAGTTGGGAAAACGAAGAGGATATGGGATCGGATTTGATGCGGGACTATACCGGAATCTTACTCCGCGGAATACGGTGGCGCTGGCGATCAGAGACGCGACGACATCGTGGGTGATCTGGGATGAGGGAACCGTTGAGAGGATCGCTCCACAGCTCCATTTTGGGGACGTTCACGTCATTCCCATTATTCCGGACATCCTGGAGGTAAAGGCGATGATCACGGCAGTTGTTGATTTCGCCGGACGGACGGCCTCCGATGATCTGGTTCTGGAGTCTATGGGGATGGGGGGTCACCTGAGAGCCGGTCTCGACGTTAAGTACAGACGAAACCTTCACCTGAGGTTCGGGAGAAATCCTCTCACGGATTACTCTCTGGGCCTGGGACTGGGCTTTCCTTTTGGAAATATTGACTACGCGTTCACGCCGTCCCCTTTTGGCACCGTTCTCGGTACAAGCCACTATATTTCTGTGAACATCAAGACTCGGTTTCTCGATTCAATAAGAAAAAAGTTATCAGAGGAAATGTGAATAAATTGTTAATTATTTACGGGTTATAGATTAGCATTTCCCTTGTGAGATTAGATATTTCCGCGTAATTTCTAAGACGTTTCTTTCCGGTAAGAAAGATGATTAAGAGTATGACGGGATACGGTTCGTCCAGTGTCGAAAAGGACGGCGTGTTTGTAACGGTGGAGATTTGGTCTGTGAACAGTCGTTTTCTTAATTTTTCCGCAAAACTTCCTGGTGGCCTGGAGTTTCTTGAGGAGGGCATCCGTCGGGAAACCAAGCGAACGTGTAAGCGAGGCCGGGTATCCGTTGTGATATCCGTAGGGGCGAGAAAGGCGGGGACAAACGGAGAATTTCATCTTGACAAGGAACGCTTTGAGGCATACATGTCTCTTCTGAAAACCATCAAAAGGGATTACGGAGCGACTGTCAGTATTGCCGATCTGGTTGATATCAAGGAATTAATCACGGACGACATAGTTGAGGAGACAAACGAGAAGCTCATTCTCGATGTGCTTCAGGAGGCGATGGAGAGATTGGGGGCGATGCGATCTACGGAAGGCCAAATCATTGCGGATGATTTTCGCACCAGGATCGCGAACCTTGGCAGTTTGTTGAAGGAGACAAGATCACTCTGGGAGAATTCCCTGCCTCTGATTCGCGACGGTTACGAACGTCGAATCAGGGAACTTCTGGAGGGGAAAGAAATTCAGGTGGATGAAGCGAGACTGGTGCAAGAGACGGCAATCATTGTGGAGAAAATGGATATCACGGAAGAGTGTGTCCGTTGCGCGAGTCACCTGGAGCAGTTCAAGACGCTTCTGGAGGAACAAGAGCCTGTTGGAAAGCGGATGAATTTTCTGTTGCAGGAAATCCAGCGAGAGATCAACACCATAGGTTCCAAGTCAAATGAAATCCAAATTACCCGAAACATCGTGGACATGAAGGATGAGGTGGAAAAAATAAGGGAGCAGGTTCAAAACGTTCTGTGATTTCCAGGAAAGCCACACGGAAAAACCTGGTTGTCATTTCGGCGCCATCGGGTTCAGGAAAGACCACTGTCTGCCGCGGCCTGCAGAGTCTTTATCCCGAATGGAACTTCTCACTGTCATTGACTACTCGCCCCAGGCGTTCTTATGAAAGAGATGGATATGACTACACGTTTGCTTCCGAGAGGGAATTCCGCCAAAGGGTGGACCGGGGTGAATTCGTGGAATATGAAGAGGTCCACGGACATCTTTATGGCACTCTGCGCGCGACCGTGGAACGGGCGCTGGAAACCGGAGAGACTCTTCTTCTCGAGCTGGACGTAAAGGGGGGTATGGCGATTAAGGACGCCTATCCTGACAATAGCGTCACGGTTTTCATCAGGCCGCCGAGCGTGGAGGAACTGAGGAGAAGATTGAGGGGAAGGGGATCAGACACGGAGGCAGTCATTCAGACGAGACTTGAGCGGATGGAAATGGAAATGGCGAACGAGGAATTCTATGATTACTCTGTAATCAACGAAAAAGTCGAAACAACAATCGAAGAGATAGTACGCATTTTGAATTCAGAACAGAGTGAAGTGGAAGGAGCGCGACATGGCAATTGAGACAATCCCGTTTCGGGAGATAGAAAAGCACACCAAAGATATGTATGAAGCGACCGTGGTAGTTTCCAAACGGGCGAGGCAGATCGTTGCTGACCGCATGGCGGAGATGGAGCTATCACAAGAGGAGGAGGAACCCGGTCTCCTGGACGAGGAGCCAGTGATAGACGAGGAATACGAAGAACGAGAGAAGTCGACTACTTTGTCTCTTGGGGAACTCCTTTCAGGTGACCTGGAGTGGAGTTATGCCACTGATGACGATGAGGAGGATACCGACAGTCCGGCGAATATGGAGTAATGACTGAATCTGCTCACCCGGAAGCCCTGTTGAGGCGATACCTTTTGCAGGTGAGGGAAATGTATGGTGAGGGGGTCTATGTTGAACCTGTCCAATCCGTTTCCCTGCGCGAGTTTGAAGCCGACATTTGCCACTGTCAAAGGTGTCCCCTGGGTGGGACAAGAACCAGGTTCGTCTTTGGCGTGGGGGACCCTCATGCGGATTTGGTTCTCGTAGGTGAGGCTCCGGGCCGGGAGGAGGATCTTCAGGGCGAACCGTTTGTGGGAAAGGCAGGGGGACTTCTGAACAGGATTCTGGCGGCCATTCATTTGTCTCGCGATCAGGTTTATATCTGCAACGTCCTGAAATGTCGGCCGCCAAAGAATCGAACTCCGGCTTCCCAGGAGGTCGATACGTGCTTTCCCTATCTGGAGCGACAGATTGACATGATCCGTCCGAGACTCATTGTCACTCTCGGGGCGACAGCTGCCAACGTCCTTCTTCCCGTAAAGGATTCCCTGGTCAGACTTCGGTCAAAGATGTGGAAATGGAAGTCATACGATGTTGTGGTAACCTACCATCCAGCGGCACTTCTTAGAAATCCACGTCTCAAGCGACCGGCCTGGGAGGATTTTCAGTGGATTGAACGGTTGATAAGAGGGGAATAGCGGTGGCGAAACGATCAGATAACTTGGATATCAAAGTTCCGCCGCAGTCGTTGGAGGCTGAGCAGGCTGTCCTGGGTGCTATGCTCCGTTCCAAAGATGCGGTGAGTCGTGCGATGGAAATCCTAACGCCGGATTCTTTCTATAAAGATGGACACAGCAGAATATTCCGTGCCATGACGAATCTTTTCAATTCAGGGGATCCCGTGGATGCCGTTTCCGTCATCAATGAACTGAAAAAAAAGAAACAACTCCAAGCCAGCGGAGGCAGTTATTACATGACGGGATTGTCTGAGAGTGTCCCCACGTCAGCAAATGTGGATCATTATGCGAGAATCGTGCTTGAGAAAGCCAGTCTACGACGCTTGATAGAAGTGGCTTCCGAACTATCTCAAAGCGCCTACGAAGACCATCAGGAACTGGATACGATTCTTGACACTGCAGAACAAAAGATATTTGCCATCTCTCAGAATCGCCTCAAAGGAGGGTTTCACCATCTTAATCCTGTTCTTCAGCAAACGTTCGAGCAACTTGACCGGATCCATGAAAAGCCGGGATCCGTCACCGGTGTCCCTTCCGGTCTCATGGACCTGGATGAAATGACGTCTGGATTTCAAGACGGGGAACTGATCATTGTGGCGGGAAGACCGGGAATGGGTAAAACGTCTCTGGCTTTGACTCTTGCGCGCAACGGTGCTGTCGACCATCAGATCCCCGTGGGTATCTTCAGTCTTGAAATGGCGAACAGCCAGTTGGCTATGAGGCTACTGTGTGCGGAGGCCCGTGTGGACAGCCATCTGGTGAGAACTGGAAAACTTCCCAAGCAGCAATGGAAAAACCTTTCCATGTCTGTAGGGGTACTCGCGGATGCCCCTATCTATCTCGACGACACGCCGGCAATGGGTGTTACCGAACTGAGGGCCAAGGCGAGACGGTTGAAGGCGGAAAAGGATGTGAAACTCATCATCATCGATTATCTTCAGCTCATGCGTGGGACGTTCGGCTCTGAAAGCAGACAGCAGGAAATCTCACTCATTTCGCGGTCCCTGAAAGCCTTGGCGAAGGAGATCAACGTGCCCATCACTGCCGTCTCCCAGCTTTCCCGGGCACCTGAGGGGAGGAGCGACAAGCATCCGCAGCTTTCCGATCTTCGAGAAAGCGGAGCCATCGAGCAGGATGCAGATGTGGTCATGTTTCTCTATCGCGAATGGATGTACACACGGAAGGAGGAGGACCGCCGTAAGGCAGAAATCATTCTGGCAAAGCAGAGAAACGGTCCCACGGGACTCATCCGGGCCATCTTTGTTGACAAGTATGCCAAGTTTGAAAATGCCACCCTCTATGACGAAACGGAAGCGGAAGTCCCATTCTGATGAGAGTCGCTGATCTCATTCCCACCGTAACGGGTGCGTACCCCAAAGATTTTCTCGAGCTCGTTGACATCTTGAGCCACAACGGGAAGGCACCGGGTGATAAGGTGACTGAGGTTCTCTGGCCAGCCTACCAGTTCAGCAAGGAACATCATGAGGGGCAGAGAAGAAAATCGGGGCGTCCGTTTTTTGAACACTGTTATGAGGTGGCCCACTTCCTGGCCCACTGGCAGATGGATCTCACAACGGTGACCGGAGGGATTCTGCACGACAGTCTAGAGGATACCGACGCTACCTACGACGACATTGCAGCGGAATTTGGCCATGAAGTGGCTGAACTCGTTGAAGGGGTAACAAAACTGGGGGATGTGCAATTCCTGACTCGCGAGCAGAAACGGGCTGAAAACTTCATGAAAATGCTCCTCTCCATGGCCAAGGACGTTCGTGTCATTATAATCAAGTTCGCCGACCGCCTGCATAATATGAGGACTCTCGAGTACCTTCCCCTCATAAAGCAGAGACGCACAGCGATTGAAACGAGAGATGTCTATTCTCCCCTTGCCCATCGGCTCGGCATGTACATGGTGAAACGGGAGTTCGATGATCTCGTATTCAAGGCGCTGGAGCCCGATGATTATAAAGCCACAGAAAAGAAACTGAGGTCCACGGTGTCAAACCGCCAGAAATTCATGAAGCAGGTGACGGCACCCATTGAGGAAGGGCTTGAAAAGCACGGCATCAAATACCGAACTACGGGGAGACTGAAGTCCTTTGCTTCCATCAACAAGAAGATGGCGGAACGTGGGACGGTTCTTGAGGAGATCTATGACATTTTCGCCATAAGGATCATCGTTGAGAGCGTTGCTGACTGTTATTCTGTTTTAGGCATTGTTCATCAACTCTACACGCCGGTACATGAACGGTTCAAGGATTTTGTTGCTACGCCGAAGATTAACGGATATCAGTCCCTTCACACTACGGCGGTAGGTCCCGGGGGAAGAATGGTTGAGATTCAGATCAGGACGGAGGAGATGGACCAGACGGCTGAGATTGGTGTGGCTGCCCACTGGAAATACAAGGAGTCGGTGAAAGAAGACAGTGATCTGGATCGTCACGTGGAGTGGTTGAGGAACCTTGTTTCTATCCTTCACGATGAATCCTCAGATCCGAGAGAATTCATGAATCTCCTGCAAATCGATCTGTATCAGGATGAAGTATTCGTATTCACCCCAGCCGGTGACCTGGTCCAGTTGCCTTCACAGTGTACTCCCATCGATTTCGCCTACGATGTCCACACAGAAGTGGGCCACCATTGCCTGAGTGCCAAAGTTGACGGTAGAATTGTCCCTCTGAACACAAACCTCAAGAGTGGCCAGACGGTGGAAATTATTACATCCGATTCCCAGAAGCCCAATTATGCCTGGTTGAAATTCGTGAGAACCAGCAAGGCACGCACGGCGATCCTGAGGTGGCATCGAAAGGCTCAGAGGGAAGTGAGTCTGAAGTTGGGCAAGGAGATTCTTGAGAAAAGTCTCCGGAGACTAAAACTCTCATCCCTTGCGAAGGAGATCAAGAATTCTCCCGGGAAACTTGGCTATAATGACGAGGAGAAGATGCTGGTGGCACTGGGAACTGGCCAGACAACGGTTCGGGACATATTGCGAAAAGTCTCTCCCGATGTAACCGACGAACAGATTGAGAGGGCCAAGGAAGAACCCGACTCTTTTCTCCAGTTTGCCCGGAGGAGTGCGAAAGGAGTGCGTGTTCACGGGATTGATAACATTCTCGTGACCTTCGGCAAGTGCTGCAATCCCATCCCCGGGGATGAAATCATCGGCTTCGTTACACAGGGAAAGGGGATTACGATTCACAGGGTTGAGTGTAAGAATCTTCCAATTATGAGTGAGTCATTTGATAGGTTTCTTGAGGTGGAGTGGGATGTGGATCGCAAGGCGGAATTCCTGGCAAGAGTGAAAGTCGAGGCGCAGGACCGCAAGGGGTACCTCAAGGATTTAACCGAGGCGATCTCTCGCTTGAACATCAACATAACGAGTGTCGACGTGAAGGTGGATGAAGGGCTGGCCACATGCATTCTGGTGGTGGCCCTTCCAAATCTGCGTCGATTGAAGATGGCATTGAGGAGAATGAAAGACATCAATGGAACCATATACGCAGAAAGGGAGACTTGACCATGACAGCTGTTAAATATACAAAGAAGGACATTTCGAGACGCGTGGCTTCCCGTGTCGGCAAGCGGCTTAACACAACTCATGAAGTCGTGAGCGAAACCTTTGACGTGATCAGGGAAATGCTTTCCGAAGACTCCCCGAGCATAAAAATCGAGGTGAGAAATTTCGGGACGTTTTCCATCAAGCCCACAAAGGCAAAGCCCCGGGCCCGCAATCCTCGAACGAACGAGGAAATCTATGTCCCGCCGCACCGAAAGTCCCACTTCAAACCCGGTAAGCTCCTGAAGACTGAGCTCCAGAAGCCTCTCTAGGACTGCCCTTCAGTCCAACCAGCGCTCGTGTGGGTGACCGATGGGTCGAATACTCGGAATAGATTTCGGCTCCAGACGTGTTGGACTGGCTCTGTCGGACGCTGGGCGGCTCATAGCCTCTCCTCTTAGGACCCTTGAGTACCGTGATACATCCGGCCTTATTCAAAAACTGACTTCTCTAATCCAAGAACTCCGAGTCGCCAAGATCGTTGTGGGCCTTCCCCTCAATATGAAGGGAGAAAGAACATCTCAGACAATTCTGGTTGAGGAGTTTGCATCGACCCTCCAGGAGAAGACTCCCGTTCCCATCGACTTTATTGACGAACGATTGACTTCAGTGGAGGCGATTCGCGTACTTCACAGACGCGGTTTGAAGCCCAGTCGGAATAAGGGCATGATCGATAAGACCGCTGCGGCCATATTTCTTCAGTCATATCTCGATAGGCTCCACACCCGGTGATCCGGAGGATCTTAAACCTCTCTCCCTGGAAGCTGGCCACGCTTTCGGGAGTTCTTCTGGGAATCTCATTTCCGCCCCTTAGGATGGGGCTTTTGGCATGGGTGGGCCTGGTGCCTCTTCTCAGAGCCCTCGATCAATCAAGTCCAGGAAAAGGCGCAGCCCTGGGCTATCTTTCCGGATTCGTAGCAAACTCGGTAGCCCTCTACTGGCTTTCCTTTAATTCGGGTGCACCCCTCCCCGTTGTCTTTGCTTCCATGATGGGTGCGGCCCTCTACCTGGCCTTCTTCTGGGCTGTTATCGCTTCACTGTTTTGTTTCATACAGGTTCGCACGGGTAAAGGGCTGGCAATTCTCCCACTCTTGTGGGTCGTGGTGGAAAATGCCATGTCTTTGGGACCGCTCGGCTTCCCGTGGGCTTCCCTGGCAACGACACAGTCGGAATACCTGCCTGTCATACAGCTGGCAGAATACACGGGGATCTACGGTATCTCATTCTGGCTTCTCCTGCTGAATGTTCTTGTCTATCGCTACCTCTTTATCCCCTCTGCTGTTAAGAGGCGTCTCCTCCCTCTGGCGATTCTGTTCATGGTCATTCCCTGGCTATATGGATACATCCAGATGGCGACACATGCCAACCAGGCTGGTCATGGGAAGCCCTTCCAGGTTGCGCTCATTCAACCCAATGTGGGACCCCATGAGAAATGGTCTCCAGAGAGGCGCAATTGGGTAATGGAGCGACTCGATTCGATGTATGTGGAAGCAGCGGAGACCAATCCTCAATTGATAGTATGGCCGGAAAGTGCAACACCTTTCTACTTGAGGAGGAACTTCAGATGGCTCAACCTGGTAAGACGGAGAGTGAGAGAGACGCAGATTCCACTTCTGACAGGCGCGGTCGACTGGGAGGAAACAGGAGGAGACCGGAGAATTCACAACAGTGTTCTTCTCATTCAACCGCATCGCCCCATCGGAGCATATCACAAAATTCGACTTGTTCCCATGGGCGAATATAATCCATTTTTCAATGGAGTGTCTTTTTCGGACCAACTGGGCGTGGGTCACTTCACTCCAGGTGAATCCCATACCGTGTTTGAGGTAGAGAATGTTCCTTTCTCCGCCATCATCTGCTTCGAATCCGCTTTCCCTAAACTTGTCCGAAAGTTTGTGCAAGCGGGGGCCAGAATGATCGTGATCGTTGTGAATGATGGCTGGTTTGGAAACACATCTGAGCCTTACCAGCACGCCGCACTCGCCCGATTCAGGGCCGTGGAGCATCGCATGCCAGTGGTCAGGTGCGCCAACACAGGTATTTCCGCTGTTTACGATCCCGCCGGACGCATGACTAAGCGGTTGGGCGTGGACAGTAATGGGATTATCTCATCCGGCATTTACCCGGGGGAACAATTGACATTTTATGCGAAACATGGTGATCTTTTCTCCGTCATTTGCCTCGCTTTTACTCTTATCCTAGGATCCTGGTTTTGGACGCGAACAAAATAACGGTTAGTACGCTGGTTTGTCTTTCTCTATGTAATCCGGTTGAAGGTTCCGGATCTTCAAAAACCCCCCCTCTCCGGTTAACAGTGGCAAAATCTGCACTTCTGCCGGGACTGGGAGAATTCAGTATGAGGAGGGTTGCCAGGGGGCGACTCTTCAGTCAGATTGAGCTTCTTCTCTGGCTGGGACTGGCGGAAAGTAGAGCCACGGCCTCTCTCTACAAGATGAGGCTCCATTCATTTGCAGCCATGCACGGGGGCACCAATCTCAGGGGCAAGAGCGGTCAGTACATCATCGTTGTAGGTGATTATGACAGTATGGATGCGTATAATGAGACCCAACAGCGGCGACGCGAACCCGGCAATACATATCGTGATAGACAACGTTTCAACTGGTCGTGGGATAGCGAAGATAACCGGAAGAGATTCCGCCGGTTTCGCGTCAAAAGGGATACCGCCAAAAAGGTTGGCCAGTTCCTTGTGGGTGCCATGGTGTTGAACCGCGTTGTATCGGTGATCGACGTCCGATATCTCTACGGTATTCGGGAAAAACTCGCGATTGTCACCATCAGGCCAACGATTCAGGATGACACTCTCACTCCGAGAGTCACAGTAGTCTATCGCTTTTGATTCGGTGAAACAAGGCCCTAACACTCTCTCATGGCTCGTCCTTTTGGTGGCCTTTCTCATATTGATTTTTCGCTCTGTTACCCTGTTGCAGTACATCTGGCTGGTGATGGCTCTTCTGGTGACACTCACCTTTCAACGTGTCCCCGTTCGGTCCATCTGGTCACGCCTGAGGCCCCTGCTCATATTCTTACCCCTTATGTTCGTTTTTTATCTACTTCTTTCCCTGATCCTTGCGGACGTATCGTTCCGGGAGACGGCTTGGACAGTCCTGGTATCAAGCAGCAGGATTCTTCTCATGGTCCTCGGCGTAGCTATCTTCCTGGAGGTGACGAGCCCCATGGCCATTCTGGATTCTCTGAGGACCGTTTGGAGAGCACTCGGCATTTCGTTTCGCCCCATTGAGGATTTCTTCCAGTTGCTGTACCTATCACTTAGATTTTTTCCCATGTTAAGAGAAGAAGTTCACTCAATCTCAAACCTCCGGAAAGCACTGGATCTTCCCACCGACGGGAACAGGCTGAGGAGGATCAAGCAGATGGCGATCTATCTCCCGGGACTCATATCGAATTGCCTCCATCGCGCTGACAATTTAGCCGTCGCGATGGAAACTCGACGTTACGGCCTCATCTTGCCGCGTGGACTTGCCCATCCCGTCAGATTTCATCTCGCGGATGCGGCCCTGCCTGTTATTCTATTCCTTTTGATAGCGGGACACATCGCCCTTGACCAACTTTAAGATCACCGTTGAATACGATGGCACTCACTTTTCCGGCTGGCAGCTGCAGCGAGATCGGAGGACTGTCCAGGGGGAACTGGAAAAGGCTGCGAAGAGATTGAACGGGGGGCGTCGCGTGCGGATTCATGGTGCGGGAAGAACTGATGCCGGGGTCCATGCCAGAGGTCAAGTAGCGAACTTTAAGCTCGCGGAACAGTGGAAAAGTGAAGAGCTGAAGGACGCCCTCAATGGGAATCTGGAGGAGGATATTCTCGTGAACGGTTGTGAAAGCGTATCCGGAAGTTTTCATGCTCGACACAGTGCCATTCGGAGGTTATATCGGTATTACTGTCTCACCCGGTTCAGCGTAATGAACAGAAAATATGTCTGGAGCGTACCTGCGGAGATGTCGTTGACGAGCCTCAGGCAGTGTGCCGGACTCATTCAGGGCAGCAAGGATTTCACCTCTTTCTGCAAGTACGTTCCCCACCAGCGGAACCGGCAGTGCGTCGTCAATCAATCTCAGTGGATAAAACGTGGGGATTTTGTAATTTTTACGATTGAGTCCAATCGTTTTCTTCAGCACATGATCAGGTATCTTGTGGGCACCATGATGGAGGTGGCGAAAAGAAATTTGACCGGGGAGGACTTCGAGACGCTTCTGGCGTCTCGCGACCCAGCAGCAAAGGTCTTCAAGGCTCCTCCCAATGGACTGTTTCTGGAGAAAGTAGCTTATCTATGAACCGGATGATAACGTGCCGAAAGTGGTGGGTGGTAGGGCTGCTGTTTTCATGCTTGGGATTCTCCCTCTTCATCGATTCCCTTGCCTACGCATCTGATGATATTGATAGGTCAAGGGAAACAGCCATTACGAGGGCCATAGCCAGGGTGGGACCCTCTGTAGCCAGCATCAATGTTGTCCAGATCAAGGAGTATTATCGGGCACCGTTCTTTGATGACCCATTCTTTCAGTTCCTCTTTCCCGAAGGACCCTTCAGGCAGCGGATCAAGAGCCTTGGTTCAGGTGTGGTTATCAGTCCCGATGGGTACGTTATCACTAACCAGCATGTTATTGAAGCGGCAGACGAGATCATTGTAACCCTCCCGGGAGGAAAGCAGTATGATGCAGAGATTGTGGGGCAGGATAGGACAACCGACATGGCTGTCCTCAAAATTGATGGTAAGAGATTGCAATACGCCCAACTGGGGAATTCCGATGAGCTTCTCATGGGTGAATGGGTGATCGCCCTGGGCAACCCTTTTGGACTGTTCGACGTGAATAAACAGCCTACGGCCACCTTGGGCATTATCAGTTCCGTGGATCTCGATTTCGGACGGGAGTTTTCCGGAAGGATTTATCAGGAAATGATCCAGACGGATGCAGCCATCAACCAAGGCAATAGTGGCGGGCCTCTCTGTGATTCCAATGGGGAGGTCATCGGTATCAACACCTTCATTTTCACGGGTGGGACCTATTCGGAGGGTTCCATAGGAATAGGATTTGCCATTCCCATCAATCGAGCCCGCGACATCGCCGAGGAGTTGAAAAGATACGGGAAGATCGACAGGAGTTTCACCACCGGATTGCTGGTTCAGCCGGTAAACAGGTCGCTAGCGAGATACCTGCGTCTGCCGAGGGTTGGTGGAGTAATCATAACGGAAGTTGAACCGGGAAGCACGGCAGAGAATGCCGGACTCCAGGTGGGAGACGTTATTTCTGAAGTCAATGGTCAACCGGTCGATTCCAAGGGCGATGTTCTTCGTATCATTGAGGAGAATTATCTCCGGGCAGGTGATAGGATTGAAATCCGGTATTACAGGGACGGGAAAGAAAGGAAAGCGTCCCTGAGATTGTCCAAGACGTAGAACGAATACGGATGCAGGTCCACTGGTTATGTAACTTTCATAAACGACCGTCGGGAATGTCGGTTGATAATGAATGAGGGAATATGAACAGTAGAAGATCAATCGCCCTTATTGTGGTTATCCTGTTTGTGGGCGCCATAATAGGAACGCTTGTTGGGGATCTCATTGCCCATGTATTGCCTGAGGGGGTTGTGAGACAATTCTTTCTGCAGAGCGCCGAGTTTTCGCTGGGCGGACTCGCGGGAAGCGAAAATGACGCGATCTCACTGGACCTGGGAGTTTTTGCGCTCATATTTGGGTTAAGGATAAAGTTGAGTTTTGCCGCCTTGCTCGGCTTGGCGGCCGCGTACTATTTCTTGAGATACTTCAGGTAGAGAGTAGAAGGGAGGTAGAGATGCTCCATTCGATGAACATCCCCGTCATGGTGAGTATTGGCGGCTGGGAAGTGCTTCTGATTTTTCTCGTTGTTCTGCTTCTTTTCGGGGCCAAGCGACTCCCCGAGTTAGCCCGAGGGTTGGGCAAAGGGATTCGGGAGTTCAAGGGCGCCGTGGAGGGAATTGAGAAAGAGCTCGACGAAGCGGCCGAGTCGGTGAAGCGAGAGCCGGAGGAGGACAAACCGCCCGGTGAATGACCTCACCGGGTCGGTTCAGAGACTCCATGAAGAACTGAGGAAGTTCTCTTTTCAGCTGTTTTCAGTTCTCCGGCTACCATGCGCTTGTCTCCCACCTGGAATCGCCCCTGTACCCCAGTAATAGGCAGGCTGGAGCACCTCGCGGTGGTCTTCCTGTTCAGCTTTGTCTTGGGCTCAACCTGCGCTGGCCGTCCCATGGGGCTTCAGCCTGGGGAAGTCCTCTTTGCTGAAGAAACAAATCTCTGTTTGAGTCATTATACTGAGCAGAATTTCTCAATCTGATCTGTGCTCGAGTTTAGTCATCCCTGGGTTCTCGTTGTGCTGGGATTCGTCCCCTTTCTCATCTGGTGGTATTCACGCTGGGGAAAACATCGGGAAGGGACTGTCCAGTTCTCGTCCCTTGATCTGGTAAAGCGTGTAAGCCGTCTGTCCGGGTGGTGGAAAGTAAGGCTGCTGTGGACCCTGAGGATGACGGTGATCGGTTTGATTATTCTCGGCCTGGCAAGGCCCCGGGCTGCGACAGACCTCTCAAGAACCAGAGTGAACGTCCTCGACATTGTTCTTGTACTCGACATCAGTAGCAGCATGCGCGCCGAAGACTTTCTCCCGAATCGGCTGGAAGCCGCCAAGTCCACGGCCATAGACTTCATAAAGGGTCGAAGGGGAGATCGCATCGGACTTCTTGTTTTTGCTGGTGAAAGCTACATCCAGTGCCCTCTGACCATCGATTATGACGTCTTGGAGGATCTTCTAGGACAGGTGGAGATTATCGATGAAGCACACGACGGCACTGCAATCGGAATGGCAATCGCCCACGGCATTAACAGACTCAGAGGGGGCGGCACGAAGAACAAGGTCATGGTGTTGCTATCGGACGGGAGCAATAATATGGGTGAATTGGATCCCGTAACGGCTGCCGGCTTCGCCCGGGACTATGGAATCAAAATCTATACCATTGGAGTAGGAAGCAGGGGGAAAGCGCCTTACCCCGTTGACGATCCGGTGTTCGGCAGGCGATACGTCCAGGTGGACGTGGACATGAACGAATCAACCCTTGAACAGGTGGCCGAAGAGACGGAGGGTCAGTACTTCAGAGCCACAGACGAGGAAAACCTGGCCCGGATCTATGGGGAAATTGACCAACTGGAAAAATCTGAAATTACCGTCAAGGAATATCGTCAGTATAAGGAGTTCTTCGCATTGCTACTGTTTCCCGCGGTTCTCCTGGCCATGGGTGAAGGCGCCCTCTCTCAGGCAATTTTCCGCAGGAAAGATTGAGTGATATCCTTCGAATACCCATACGCCTTCATTTTTTACGCGTTCCTCCTTCTGCTCACTATTCACGGCTGGTTCGCACGAAAGCGAGAGGATAAAGAGGCCGGTATGTGGGGAGATGAGATGGTGAGACGACGCCTCTTCGCCCGCATGAATTCCGGAAGATCACAGTTGAAAAGGCACATTCGGTGGTGGGGACTCGCCCTGCTGATCTTCGCTGCAGCCGGACCACAGATGGGCACTAAGCTCACCGAGATAGAAAGAAGAGGCGTCGATATCCTGATAGCGGTCGACATCTCATCCAGTATGAAAGCGGAGGATGTGAAACCGAACCGGCTCGAGAAGGCTAAGTTTGAAATATCCCGCCTCATCTCCGGACTAAAAGGCGACCGGATTGGCCTGATCGTTTTTGCGGGAACAAGTCATCTCTACCTTCCCCTTACGGGAGACTACGAGGCCGCAAGGGTATTTGTGGATGCTGTGGATACAGGTATGATTCAGACCCAGGGGACAGCTCTGGCGGAGGCTGTGAATAGAGCGATCCAGGCCTTTCCCGAGGGGGACTCCAAGTACAGTGTTCTGATCGTGGTGACAGATGGGGAGGATCACGAGGGTGGTGCCGTGGAGATGGCCCGGAAGGCGTCGGAGTCCGGAATTGTGGTTCACGCGGTGGGTGTGGGTACTTCGAGGGGATCGCTCATACCCGTTTCAGGCGAGGAGGGCAATCGTGTGGACTTCAAGAAGGACCGAAAGGGTAAATTGATCACCTCCACGCTGAACGTTTCGGTGCTTCGGGAATTCGCCGCCGCAGGGGGTGGGGAATTCGTTCGTTTCGACAACCGTTCCAGCGGCACGGGGGAATTGTTGAATCTCATCAAGGGGATGGAGAAGCGAACGCTCAGGACGCATGAATACACGGAATTTGAGGACCGTTATCAGCTCTTTGCCGCCCTGGCGCTCATTATGTTTGCCGGTGATGCATTGATATCAAACCGTCGCAAGGACCGAAGGGAATGGCGTGGAAGATTTGTTTAAAAGAGGCATCGTGACACTGGGAACTCTGACATGTCTCATGGGCCAGCAAGAGTTAGATCCCAAGTCTTCAGCTTACTACGAATCTGTCCTGCAAAAACATCCGGAGATGCCTGAGGCAAGATTCGGTGCGGGTTGGGCCGCGTACAGGAAGGGAGACTTTTCCAGGGCTCTTTCTGAGTTCGAGTCTGTCCTTAGCACCGGGGAGGCCGCGCTGAAACCGAGGACATTCTACAACCTGGGGAATACACTTCACCGAGAGGGAAGATTGGAAGAAAGCCTCCGAGCTTACAGGAGTGCCCTTGAACTGAAACCTGATGATGCGGACGCGAAATACAATTATGAACTTACTCGTTACCTGTTGAACCGGAAATCCAGTTCCCAGAACCGTTCCCTGGAAGGCAAAGAAGAACAGGGAGAATCCCAACGGGCGAACGAAGAGCAATCAGAATCTCCGGAGCATAAGGCTCAGGATCAACCCGGGGAGAACGAGACTCGGATCGGCTCACAAAGGGTAGAGAAGCGGGACAAAAATAGACCGCCTGACGCAGAATCTATCCTCAATGCCCTGAGGGCCGACGAACAGAACCTGCTGAAGCGCAGGCTCGATAGTGGCCGGCTGAAGCGGCCGGAAAAGGACTGGTAACGATGTTCGCTTGTTGTCTGGTCTTTCTGCTATCTTTTACCTCCGTCATCTTCGCAGAAATAAAAGTCTATGCGACGGTGGATGCGAACCGGATTTCCGTTGACGAAACCGTCAATCTCAAGGTGACAGCCGAGGGAAGTGAAGGATACCCACAGCTTGATATACTTCAGGTCAGCGATTTCACGGTCATTTCAGGACCTTCCCAGAGCAGCAGTTTTCACTGGATCAATGGGAAAATGTCAAGCTCTAAGAGCCTTTCATGGACCATGATACCCAACAAGACCGGAAACCTTACCGTTCCCCCCCTGGACGTTACGGTGGACAGAGATAGGGTCAGATTGAATCCAATTTCCATCGCTGTGGTTGAAACAGGTGGGAAGGATGCAGAAGCTGAACGGAAAGATCGACCCCTGAAGGAGCCTGAAACGCCAGCGATTTTCCTGGAGGCCAAGGCCGACACGGATGAGGTATACCAGGGTGAACAGATTACGGTACAATACAAGCTCTATACACGGGTCAATCTTCGGCAGTATTCTGTGGAGAAAAAGCCAGGAGGTATTGGATTTTGGCTGGAAGAATTATACGCACCCAAGCAGCCATCTCTCCGCGACACGAGGATCGGCGGTATTCGCTATAAGGTGGCTACTCTCTATAAGATGGCTCTGTTTCCCACCACACATGGAGACCTTGTGGTTGATCCTATGGTTTTGACGTGTACGATCGAGGTCCCCTCCCGCAGGAGAGTTCCCTCTCTGTTCGATGACTTTTTTTCCAGCCAATTTTTTTCGAAAACGGAGCGGAGGATCGTCAGATCTGAACCGCTGGAGTTTCACGTTAAGCCCGTTCCGGAGCCCGGAAAGCCTGACGAATTCAGTGGTGCAGTAGGAGATTTTCGTCTGACCTCGTCTATGGACACCACTGCAACTGAGGCCAACCATGCAGTCTCATTCACGGTTGAACTCGAAGGATCGGGAAATCTGGGCCTTTTCCAGTTGGATGAGCCCGTCTTCCCGGACGGTCTGGAAGTATTCAAACCCAATAGATCCTTCGAGCAAGATCCTTTCAGGGATCAAATCTCAGGGATCAAGAGGCTTGAATTTGTGATCATTCCTCGCAGAGAAGGTCGGTTCCTCATTCCAGCCACAAATCTGACCTACTTTAATCCCAGAACTGGCACGTGGGCTTCAACTTCCACACGGGTTATTGCTCTCGATGTTCAGCCCGGAGCGCAGATGTTTGACCGGGGAGAGGGGTTGACCAAGGAAGAAATAGCCTTGTTGGGTCAGGACATCCGATATATTCGGACCGGTTCCGTGAGGCTGAAATCGTTGAATCGCCGGAAGGTACCAACCCTGTTCTGGCTGTTTGGAATAGTGGGGTTGATTCTTTTTGCGAGTCCCCGCATCGTGGGGGAGGTGAGAGCGAACAGGAAGGAGCGAAGTGTTCAGAGAAAGGCCAGACAAGCTTTGGGCAGGGCCCGGAGAGAGCTAAGAAGAGTCCGGGACACAGGGGGCTACCAGGAAATCTCGGAGGCCATCTATGCCTACTTTGCGGCGAGGATGAATAGAGCCGAAGCGGGCCTGGACGCCCGTAGTGTGCAAGACCTATTAAATAAGAACGTGGAACAGTCTTCGATCCAATCCATGTGGGAGATCCTCTCCGTCTGCGAACAGGCACAATTCGCTCCGGTGGACAGGTCAGGACTCAGATACGATGCCGTGACACTGGCACGCCGAGCAGGACAACTCCTCACGGAGATAGATCGCAAGCTGTGAAACCTGCCTGGAAAATCCTCTTTGCTTGCCTCTTTATTCCTCCCGGGCTCTTTTCCCAGCAGGATTATGTTGACTCCCTCTTTATTCAGGCGAATAGATATTACGAAGGTGGGCAACATGCAGAGGCGGCAAATACCTACAATCGAATTCTGGATCAAGGTTTTGAACATCCTGATCTGTATTACAACCTGGGCAATGCCTACTATCAACTGGGATGGCTGGGGGAGGCCATTTGGGCGTACGAGAAAGGTCTGCAGCTGAATCCAGGAGATACGGACCTCGGATTCAATCTCCAGGTAACCAATGCCCGTACCGTGGACAGGGTCGAAGCTCCGGAGGTCTTTTTTCTCTTGAAATGGTACGGTGCCCTGAAAAATCGATTCTCCCCGACACAGTGGATGAGCATCATCAGCGTCATATTCTTCTCCACGGGAATCGTCTTCTCTGTTTCACGATTCATCCTGACCAATTTTCGTCGACTGCTTGGAAATTTTGTGGTTCTTGGCGTGGTTGCAACCATAATTTCCGGCCTGGTGTTTGCGGATCGTTATCTGGAAGTATCGGAAAGGAAGGAAGCCATAGTCATTGTAAGGGAGGGGAAGGTTTTTTCCGAACCAACGGAAGTCAGCAACCTCATGTTTGTTGTGCATAGTGGGACCAAAGCCCAGATCAAGAGTTCCAGGGATCCGTGGTTTGAGATCGAGTTAATGGACGGCAAGCGAGGATGGATCCGGTGGAGCAGCGTGAAGCCTTTGTGAAGTGAACCGAATTCTCGCAGCATTCATCTCATTTGCCGTGGCAGGTTTGTGTCAGGACAAGACTATCGATCTGGATGAGAGCTTCAATCCCGACAGCTTGAACGAGCCACCTCTTGAATGGCCAATCATGCTTTATCCTGGAGACCGGCTTCCTGTGAAACCTTCCGCAGGGGACCTCGATACCACGGCAGAGGGCTTCCGGGTTCAGGTTACTTCCACTCAGAGCATTGAAATAGCTGACAGTCTCAGAGACAAACTACTGGCCCCGTTCGACGGTCAAGTGTATATCAGTTTCGATCCCCCCAATTACAAGGTACGGGTAGGTAACTACAAGTTCCGATCTGAGGCCGAAAAGGCGGAGGAGAGGCTGAAAAGACTTGGGTACCGGACAGCCTGGGTGATTCGTACCCGGATCGAAACGCATTCCGTGCCCCGGCCGAGATAATCTCCGTCGGCGATGTAAGACGCTCCAAGCACGGAGGGTCGATTGCTTCAACGGAAAAGTTGAGCGGTCCCGCTCCTATGGGATCCGCTCGAACGGGTGTTAGGCAGAGTTGCGTTGTTCAAAGCTGCAACAAGGCTTTGATTTTTTGTAGACATTCTTGTAAAACCGAATTAGGGACTCTCATTGCATATCTTGCTTGACGAGCATGCCAGTCAAGGCTTTTTATTTGATCCGACAGAATAACGCCAGTTATCATGGAATTAGAAGGTATCTCCACTTCAAAAGGATATCCCTTTTTCTGGCCTGTAACGGGGCAAAATACAGCCAGTCCAACTTTTTGATTATAGTTTTTAGACGACAGGACTAATGCAGGTCTTTTTCTCCCGACGCGTCGGGATTCGTGTCCTGTTTGAGGCGTAAAGTTTAGCCAGGCAATATCTCCACGATCAGGCACATAATTGGATGACATTATGACAATTCCTTGCCGACAGTCTGCCCCCAATTAATCTCACTATGGAGGTTTGTTTGATCTATTTGGGATAACAGAGAATCTAACTCGTATTCGTCTGGCTCATCGATGGGGAAAATCACTAAATGGTCATCTTCAATGCTGAGGTTAACGATACTCTTATCACTTATGTTCGTTTCTTTGGCAAAGGCTTTAGGAATTCTAAGTGCCAAACTGTTACCCCATTTTTGAATTTTAGTACGCATAATATTGACTCCTTATGTTTATACATAGAAGATACAACTAAACACTATGATTGTTCAATGAAAAATTGGAAATCAACTCTGTCCAACGGATAAACTCACCTGCCACGAGGCTACTAAGAATTGATAGCCCAATTACAACTAAACTTGAGAGAATGGACAACCCTGTAAATGACGCCTCGGCTACTCGTGGTCAGGTGGAGTGTGTGTCAGGCGGGCACTTTTACATTGGCTGCGTAGGTGCGTGGCGTAGGAATTTCAAAACCTTCTTCACGCAACCCATCAAGGTGGAACTCAATAGCCTGTCTCATACTCTCTTCCACCTCTTCTTTCGTTCTACCCGTAGACACGCAACCTGGGATATCTGGTGAATATGCTGAAAAACCCGTTTTCGCTTCTTCAATTACAATTAGGTAGTTCATTTTTTCAACCCTGCCTGCTTTAGAATATTGTTTAGAGTTCCTGGTGCAAGTTCATCATTGGGTCTGCCTGGAATAGTCACCAACCCTGTCTTCGTTGGATACTGATGATGACTTCCACGAGTTCTGATCAAATACCATCCATCTTCACTAATCAATTTGGTAATCTCACGAACCTTCACGAAACAAAATATGCGGTAGTTCTGTCATAGTGACAAAGTGTCCGCCTAACGGCTGCGAGCTAAGCGGCCGGGGGTCATTTCCTTGCCTGCCGTGTCAAGTACCCGCGAACAGACTTACTCTTGCTTCTGCCGCTGAATCCCCGGTCCGCTCCAGCGAGTGGTTAGGTGGCGGCAAAGTCACTCGATCATGCGCCAACCTTTGTTGGCACGATCCACGCCCAGTCTTGTCACCTCGCTCATATCGACATTGCCGTCAGGCCCCCGCTTTATCCCGTAGACTGTGCCTGGGAAATCCAGCTCCCGCTGGATTCGCCAGATCTGGTCGTGCTCGTCTGGAGGAAAGACGGTTGCTGGATTACCAACCGCTACCCAGCCGATCGGTACGGTCGCTCCTGAGGCCAACCTTGTATTCACGTGAACAATACCGTTGATACGAACCTCTGCATCGGCCTCGATGGAAGCTCCGTGGAACACCGTAACTCCAGTAGCGAGGAACACGTTGTCTTGCACGGTGCAGCCATAGAGAGCTGAGTGTGCTCCTACAAGGACCGAGTCACCGATGTGGACGGGATGCTTTGATGAGCTAC
>JAZGBI010000095.1 GCA_036476315.1 Candidatus Neomarinimicrobiota bacterium
GGTGTGCAGAAGTTCAGACGACTCAGAGAAAAGTATCTTATTTACTGACGAGTGACATGAGATTGTTTCTGTTGCTTGCCGCATTTCAGCTTTTCTTCGCATGCGCGTACAGAAGCGCCATATACTATCCAAGAATCACCGGGACTCAGACGTCCGGGCTTTCAGATAGAATTGAGGAGGCTGTGGGGGAGGTGGATTCCAACGTAAATCTGGGCATTAAAGTCGTTTCCGTTATGACGGGAGAGGTCATTTATGAAGACAACGCTAACCACCTCTTCACTCCCGCGAGTAATGTCAAGCTTTTCACTGCCGCAGCAGCTCTTCACATTCTTGGACCCAGTTATCGATTCCATACAAGAATGTACACAGATTCCACACGAACGGGAGATGTTCTTGAAGGTAATCTGTATCTCGTTGGCAGTGGAGATCCCGACTTCTCGCAGGCCGATCTTGAGGAAATGGTGGATGATGTCCTGGATCTAGGCATTCGTCAAATTCGGGGGGACATTATCGTTGACAATACAGCGTTCGATTCGGATCCATGGGGACCTGGTTGGATGTGGGATGAAGGCCCCTGGTGGTATTTCGCTCCTGTGGATGCCATGACGTTCAATGACAATTGCGTGACAATTACGGTTAGTCCAGGAGATCAGAATGGTGATTCCGCCGTCGTGACACTGGATCCCCCCACCGACTATGTCCAGGTAAGAGTCGCTGCCGTGACTGCGGAGAGGGACAGTGTCGCCGGGCTGGAAGTCAACCGGCGGTGGAAGACCAAGGAGAATATTGTGGATATCACGGGCGAGATTCACACCGATGAAGAAGCGAGATCGTTCGTTCTGAGCGTTGAGCGTCCGGCTCTGTATGCGGGTTCGATCCTGAGAGATCTGTTGAAAAAGGCGGGAATTGAGTTCAGAGGAGGAATTTCTCAGGATACACTGTCTTCAGATACGCTCCTGGTCACGACATTCACCTCTCGACCACTATCTCTTTCAATACGTAATTTCTTGAAGATTTCTGACAACCTCACCGGAGAATTATTGATCAAGAAAATGGGATCTGTAACACACGATGCCGCAGGGTCATGGGGAAACGGGCTTATGACAGTCAAGACTTTCATGCAGGATGAAGTGGGAATCGACACCACGAAACTCACTCAGGCAGATGGATCTGGGGTGTCACGGTACAATCTCGTCAGCGCAAGCCATATTGTTCAGTTACTTCTGTGGGTGAACGGCAATTTTCAAATTTCTCCGGAGTTCTTCTCTGCCCTCCCCATCGGGAGAACTGACGGGACCCTTCGAAACAGGATGCTTACTGTGGGAACTCAGGCGACGGCCCGCGCCAAGACGGGCACCCTTAAGGGTGTCAGTTCGCTGTCAGGTTACCTCACGTCCGAAGACAATGAAATGCTCGCCTTTTCCATTTTGATGAACGGGTATGTAGGCACGACCGCTCCCTACCGGAAACTCCAGGACAGGATTGTGTCAATCCTGTCAGATTTCTCGAGGTTCCGGTGATGAAGCAAACCACACCGGCTCCAGAGCACCGTCGATTGCTTTCTCTGGATGCATTCAGAGGCATGACCATCGCTACCATGATCCTGGTTAACACTCCGGGCAGTTGGGCATACGTTTATGCGCCCCTTCGTCACGCCAAGTGGCACGGGTGGACACCTACCGATCTCGTATTCCCCTTCTTCTTGTTTATCGTCGGAGTTGCCATGTCGTTCTCTTTTTCGAAACACCTCGCGGTGGGCGTGTCCGTTCGAGATCTTCATATGAAGGTCCTGCAACGAGCTTTGATCATTTTTGGCCTGGGTATCTTCATGGCCGCTTATCCATTCAATATTCCTTTCACTATTCAGGAACTGACCACCTCGTTTCATTTCATCGATATCTTGAACCGGTTTGAAACCATTCGAATAGTGGGCGTTCTCCAGCGAATTGCCATTTGCTACCTCGCTGCCAGCCTCGTCATCCTCAATTTGGGGAGAAGGGGCCGTGTTCTGGTCACTTTGGGACTTCTGCTTGGCTATTGGCTTGTTATGGTACTTGTACCTGTCCCCGAATATGGCAGAGGAGTTCTGACTATGGAAGGAAACCTCGGGAGGTACATCGATCTGGCGGTTCTCGGGAGAAATCACATGTACAGTGTGGGGGGGGGCCTGCCGTTCGACCCTGAAGGGCTGCTGAGCACCCTACCGGCCATTGCCACTACCCTTCTGGGGGTATTTGTAGGTGACTATCTCCGGTCGCACGAGAGCCACGGTACCAAAGCCGCCACTCTCTTCTTCGTTGGCGTGATCGGGATCGCCATTGGGAAGTTTCTCAGCCTGGGGTTTCCCATCAATAAACAAATCTGGACATCCACATATACCGTGTTCGCGGCAGGGTGGGCGACCCTTGTGCTGTCACTGGCCTACTGGCTTGTGGAAGTAAGGGGAGTCAGCAGGGCAATCAAACCGTTCCTTGTCTTCGGCAGCAATTCCATATTCGTCTTTGTGGCCTCGGGTTTGGTGGTGAAGACTATTCTCCGAATAGATCTGAGCTATCATGACTCGAACCTCTCACTTTACACTTATCTCTACGAGGCAGTTTTTGTACCCCTGGCAGGGAATCTCAACGGATCGCTGTTGTTCGCTGTCTCGTGGATCATGATGTGGCTGGGAGTCCTCTGGATTCTATACTGGAAGAAAATCTTCATTAAGATCTAGCCGCTTCTCGACCTCAGACCCGCCCGGGTCTCTCTCCAGAATGAGAAATGCGGGGTCGCAACCACGTTTGACACAACTGAAGATTGAGACCTCGTTCTTACGACTTCCTGTCGATAACATGAAACGGAACATAGACCAGGTAGAAGTGCCCCAGCGCGAACAGGGCAGCCGTCATTAGGTACCACGGCCAAGGTCCCATATAGTCCAGGAGACTGGCAACAGGCGGCTTGCCGCAGATCCAGAAATAGTTCGATCCAAGTACGATATTGACTGGCACCGTTACAATCAAGAAGCCAATAAGCGCGAGAAATGCACGGCGAAGGCTCCGAAAAGTAGGCCGCATCTGGTAGACGACTGTCGCGTATATGAGAGCCACAATCATGAGGCTGTGTGAAAACCAGAAACGGAAAAAGTGATAGTGGGGAAAGCCATGTACGATGTCGGGGGTCAAACTGGCCTGAATCATCGCTGACAAACCCCAGAAATAGAGAATCTCATACATCCGGTAGTTACGTTTGACCATAACCAAAGGAAGGGTCAGATTTGCGAACCTGCACAAATGGAAAGGGAGATGAAGCTTGGGATCGAACGTTCCACCGATCAATTCGAGTGTTGGCCAGCTTACGTAACTTACCATGACGATCCAGCCCATGGCGGCCCCGATCCTGTACTGCCACTTTCCGGAAAGATGCCTCTTCGCATAAAGGGGTAGCCAAATCGCAAGAAAAACGGCCGTGATGAGTGAAACCGAGTGGTAGGTTCCAAAGGCCTCGAACTGCTCACCGGAGCTGAGATATCGGGATACGTCCTCCTTTACCTCCGACACGATTCCTCTCAGCTACGATTGCAGATGGAAAGCGTCAGCGCCATACGAATCTGTTCTGACCGCCTACGACGGTCCGCACTACTTCTACGCTGGGTATGGTGACAGGATCGATCTCAAGGAGATCCTCTGACAAAACCACGAAGTCAGCCAGTTTTCCCACCTCCAGAGTTCCGAGATTTTCTTCCTGAAACGCGGCATAGGCCCCCCCCGAAGTATAGGCCCTCAGTGCCCCCTCAACAGTGATTGACTGCTCCGGGAACCATCCGTGCGGGTGCTTCCCATCGAGTGTTTGTCGCGTTACGGCCGCATAGATACCCTGAATGGGAGAAATTGGTGCCACTGTCCAGTCGGATCCCAGTGCCAGGTTTACGTGAGCATCAAGGAGGAATCCGAGGGGATAGCTCCGTGCCAGCACCTGTGAGTCCAGTCGTTTCTCCGCCCAGCGTCCATCGTCAATGATATGGTACGGTTGCATGGAGGCAACCACGTGCAGACCGTCAAACACGTGGAAGGCCTCTTCGCTGAGGTGCTGGGCATGCTCGATCCTGAACCGTCGGTCCCTTGGGCCATTTTTCTCTGCAACATCCTTGTACAGACGCAGGAGCCAGTCGTTTGCCCTGTCACCGATCGCGTGAGTCGCGACCTGAATGCGGGCACTGTCCGCCTCCCGGATCATTTCCTTGAATTGCGACGTATCGGGTGCCACAATGAGACCTGTGGTCGACGGATCATCCTTGTACGGATCGTACATCCAGGCAGTGCGAGATCCCAGGGAGCCGTCCACCATTGCCTTGATTCCATTCCATCGCAGCCATTCGTTGCCGGGCCCGTTTTTCCCGATGTACTCTGAGAGCCTCTTCCAGTTCGTGTACCAGACGTAGGCAGAGATTCTCAGCTTGAGTCTCCCTTCTTTCTGAGCCCTCAGGTACGTCCCCAGATCTTTCCATGAACACATGTCGTGCACCTGGGTAACACCATGGGATAGGGCATGATTCATGGCCCGCTCCAGCGCTTCATCCCGTTCCCGTTCAGAGAATTCCGGCACGACGCCATAAACAAGAGACATGGCTTCATCTTTGAGGATTCCAGTTGGCTCACCCGTGTCAGCCTCCCTTACGATAAGGCCGCCGGAGGGATCGGGAGTCCCGGAAGTAATTCCAGCGAGCTGCAGGGCCCTGGAGTTTGCCAACCCCATATGTCCGTCCAGACGTGTGATGAAAACCGGGATGTCTGATGTCACCGAATCGATCCAGGAACGGTGAGGCAGCTCCCCTCCCCATTTCTCATGATCCCAGGTTCCTTCAAGGATCCACCTCCCTGCAGGCACACCGGTGGCGAAGTCTTCAATGGCCGCAATGAAACTCTCCGGATCAGGAGCGTCTCTCAAATCCAAGCTTGAAAGCTGAAATCCTCCGCTCATGAGGTGAGTATGACTGTCGATAAACCCTGGAACCACGAAGTGGCCCTCGAGATCGACCACCCTGGCGCCCTGCTTCTTTAGAGCTTCAACCTCGCGGTTTGACCCAACGGCAATGATCCTCTCGCCCTCGACAGCTAGGGCCTGCTCCCGGGGTGCATCGGACACACCTGTCCAGATGGATCCGTTAATGTAGATCGTAGCGCGCGGGTTAACTCTGCACGATATCATGAAGATGGCCGACAGGAGAATCAGGTTACGAGACATGTGGCAGACGGTTCCCCTCCTACTGAGGCCGCCATTCCCCGATGGGTGCCATGTAGACAACCACGGGAATGTCTGCCCCCAGCAAACCCTTCACAATATCCCGCATGGCTTCCATGAGCCCTCCCGGTGTGTCCAGTTGTATGATGAGACATTCGATGCCTTTCTCTTCACCCTCGTGAATAGACTTCAGAATGAATTCTGATGAAATAGGGCCTATTACCCCGCTCACCGTGACTACGTGTACTATCCGCTCCTCCACGTCGCCCCGTTGCTTCGGCTGGACTGAATCGGAAACAAGTTCTTCCGAATCAGGAGATTGTGAGAGAAGAGCAACAGGTAATGCAATAAGTAGTGTTCGCGATAGAAACGACCTGTTCAAGGCTGTGCGGTGGGCAAACATGGCTTCGAGAAATCTTTGACAAAAGTAACCATGAAAAGGGAAAAAGAAAAGACAGACTGATTCGAAGGAATGATGGGAGTGACTACTGTTTCTTGAAGATCATGACGTGTTGATGCGGGAGAAAACTTCTTGTTTCTAACCACTTCAGGCCCACAGCCTCCATCTCCATTCTTGCCTGGACTTCAGTCATCTTGTGCAACGGTTTGATGCGCAGTTCCGGTTCCTCTCCATGGTACTCAATAAGAAAGACAAGTCCTTCCGGCTTGAGTGCCCGCACAATGGCTTCCATCATCTCCCTGGGGTGGGAAAACTCATGGTAGGTGTCTACCATCAAGACTTTGTGCACGCTTGTATCAGGCAACGAAGGATCCGTTGGAGTGCCAAACACGGGGATAACGTTTTCTACCCCTTTTTCCACTGCACGGGTTTCTATCAGGGCAAGCATCTCAGGTTGGATTTCCACGGCCAATATATGTCCTTCGTTCACCATGACCCCCATACGGAACGAAAAGTAACCGGATCCCGCTCCGATGTCTGCAACCACGTCCGTTGGCCTGAGATTCATACTCCGAACAAGCAAATCGGGTTTTTCCTCGGCCTCACGATCCGGGCGGTCCAACCACCCTGCCGCAGAGTGATCCAGCATTCGGGCGATCTCCCGCCCCATATAGATCTTTCCGGTTCCATCTTTCGACGGCGATGCGTAGTGATAGACTTCCGAAGATGGTTCCTGGCCGTTCAGACCTTCGGAATCCGTGGCACCGGCTAGATACGAGAAGAGTAGGAAAAGGGGAAACGAAAGACGATGGAATAGAAGAGACACAGGAAGCGTTCGGAAGGGCGGTGAAATCACGCAGGCCGGCTGCATACGGCAAACAAAACGAGAACGAACAGTGCCTGTGCAATCCAGCCAATCAGGCAGACACCCACAGCCCTGAGTGTTCCAGAATAGTCAAGAGCTTGCCGGACGGCGATGACCATTGCGACAAGCATCCAGAGCGTGGCAACAGGGACCACCAGGGAGGCCAGTCCAGGAAAGATTCCCAGAGCCCGTATGATCCCCGGGGAACTTGAAAACCCGATTGTTCTCAACAATTCCCCGTGATCCGCTCTCGTCTGAGGTTCTGGAAGAATTCTGGTGCCGATAAAATAGACGATATAGGCCCAGACGTACCAGCCGATCAATAGAATGACGATTCCCACGAAGAGTCCGCTTAATCCAATTTCCCGGAGGTTTCCCAATCCTCCTGCGATGCTGGAGAGTACCACCACGAGCATGGACTGGCCCAGGGCTGTCCTGTCCGCCTCTACCTCTTCGTAAAGGTGGACATCGAGTTTGGCGGCACGGAATACGCGATCAACAAAAGTGTCCACTATCCATCAGGCTCCGATTTGTATTCCGGCCATTTGTTTCGTGACCTGCTCTGCTGGGGAATGATCGACACGGGCGTGACGTTCTCACGATTCGGAGACAGGGTGTCGCCAGGTGAGGCTGGAGCTACTTGTGGCGATAGACGATTCGACCACGTGTCAGATCGTAGGGGGAGATCTCAAGAGTGACCACATCGCCGGGAAGCATTTTGATGAAATGTTTTCTCATTTTTCCGGAGACGTAGGCAAGCACCTCATGCGACTGGCCTCCAATCTCAACCTTGACTCGAAACATCGAATTCGGAAGAGCCTCATCAATGGTCCCGTCTATCGTGATTGGCTTCTCTTTCGCCACGGTCCAGTCCCGTCCCTAAATACTCATAACATCTTGATGTTCCGAAATCTCCACGCGCCAATTTACAATATACTCAATTTATGGCAAGGGAAAAGGGCCATGCCCTTTAAGGAGTGGAACTTTGGAAGGGTTAATCTACAGCTGTTCAGAAAACTTGATCGCGCATCCCAATGCCTTGGTCGAAGTCACCGTCAACGGCCTACCTTCAAGCATATCATCGATGGCATTGCTGAGATATGCTTTCTTGACCTTCTCCGCATGCCGGGCATTGTCGTCAATGGCGCCCCGGTAGACGAGTTTCCCCTTTTCGTCAAAAAGGAATATATGGGGTGTTCTTGTGGCCCCGAATGCTGTGGCAAGCCTGGAGTTTTCATCCAGTGCGTAGTAGAAGGAATAGCCTAAATCCGTGGCGCGAGCTTTCATGTCGGCCAGTCCGTCTCCGCTGCTTCTGTAGGCCTCGTTGGAATTGACCGCAATCATCCCGATCCCCTTTGGCATGTAGGTGTCGGTCAAAGAAAGGTACCGGTCCTCCCAGGCAGTCACCCATGGACACGTGTTGCAGGAGAAAATTACAAGGAGTCCCTTGGAACCTGCTGCATTGTTCAGACTGATTTCCTGGCCACTTATGTCCTTCATCTTGTAGTCTGGCAGAGGAATGGTCGAGCCTATATCCAGTTCACCCGCTCTGATAAACCCCAGAAATACGAGAGAAAATATCAAGGTCCTAAGATTTGATGTCATGATGATCCTCCGTGTTGATTGTCGAGCGCGTTCCCAATGGCACGCTCAAATCGCGTCACAGGTTGCTTACCCTCCCAGAAATCTATGACATTCCCCGTTTCTTTTCCATAAACGATATTGAAAGGAATGGCGCCCGTCCATTCCTTCCAGATGGCGTTAATGAATTCATCATCCCCCTGATTCTTAATAAAGGACAATCCCGAAATACCGTGATTTGTCAGGAATGTGACGACTTTCTCTTTCTCATCAAGCCAGTCCACACTGACGAGATAGATGGTGAGGTCAGAAGAAGGATAGTTCTCGGATAGGTTGATAATCATAGGAAATTCTTCCACACATGGCCGGCACCACGTGGCCCAGAAGTTCACGAGAACGGCTCCCGAGTCCTTTTGCAACTGAACTATCTCCAGAATATCCGACGCACGAATCTCCCTCAAGGTCAGTTCGGCATCTTGACCCGACCCATAAACCAGAAAGACTCCAGTAATCATCGCTGGAAGCAGGCGGGAAGAATGAAGAACCCCTCGAAAGAAAGAATCTGTTACCAGACGTTTCACCGCAAGTAATTTACATTATTCTGCCGTTTTCCCCGTCGGGATATTTTCTTGCAGCCATTTTATCACCTGTTCCCCGGGAATTGCCCCTACGAATTCGCTGGCCACTTCACCGTCAATGAAAAGCTTCACCGTAGGGATTCCACGTATACCGTAACGGGCGGCAATATCTGGCTGAACATCCGTGTTAACCTTTTCCAGCCTCCAGGCATCGGCTGCTTCCTGGGCCAGTTTTTCAAGGGTTGGCCCCAGGATTCTGCATGGTCCGCACCAGGGAGCCCAGAAGTCCACCACAACCGGGGTAACGCGGCTGGTGTCTATGACGTCTTTTTGAAAATCAATCTGATCTCGCATTCTTGTTTCCTATCATTTATTGACTATCCTGTTGACCGAGAATTTCTCTGGATCGGCTTATTCCGGACAAGTGGTGAAAACCGCCTGAACATCTTAGTTGTAAATCTAGGCAGGACGGTGAGTGGAGAAATGTCAACACGACGACACAATCCGAATTGACCCTGTACCCCACTGAAATTCCATTTGTGGTCTTTTCTCATGTTTGGCATTAACTTGAGATGTTGGAGATAATATTCAGCATAGCGTTTCCCAAACATCTTGAAATCACCTGATCATCGATTGTTCCCGTGAAAGGACGAGTGCAATGAGAGCCTTGAATTACCGATTCTCGCTCCTCTCCTTTTCCGCCCATGGACTCTTCCCTCCGTGTGGCCCACGGTACCATCGCGAATAGACCAGCGGAAACGGCGAGATTACACAACCATGAGACCGGAGCTTAGATTCCTGGAAAACAGCCTGATTGAAAGGATTGTGTCCGAAGCGCGCGATATTTTGTGTTCAATCGGTGTTGAAATTCAAAATCCTCCTGTTCTCGAGGCGCTCTCTGAACATGGTGCGCAAGTGGACAGGGAAAAGGCTCGTGCCGTATTCACAGTGGAGATGATCGAATCGGCTCTGGACACCGCTCCTGAGTCTTTCCGGCTGTATGATATTTTCGGACAGGAGACGCATAATTTCAGAGGAGACACAGTCTATTTTACACCGGGCTCGGCCGCCATCCACATTCTGGATTCCAGGACTGATCAAATCCGGAAACCGGAAACCGGGGATTACATCAACTACGTCAAAGTCGTGGACCAGCTTGACCATATTGCCTCCCAGAGTACGGCCCTGATTCCGGACGATGTTCATGAGAAGATTGCCGACAGCTATCGCCTTTATCTCAGTCTTCTGCACGGAAAGAAGCCCGTGGTTACAGGGACATTCACGGCAGAATCGTTCACAGTTATGAAGGATATGCAGATTGCCGTCAGGGGAACTAAAGAAGAACTTTCGAAGAAACCGCTGACCGTTTTTTCGTGTTGTCCTACTTCCCCCCTCAAATGGTCTCACGTAACTTCCACTAACGTGGTCGACTGCGCACGGTATTCCATTCCCATTGAGTTCATATCCATGCCGCTCTCGGGATTCGTTGCACCCGTTAGTCTCGTGGGAACGCTCGTACAGCACACGGCAGAAACTCTCAGCGGAATTGTGATCAGTCAGATTACGAATCCCGGAACGCCCGTACTTTACGGTGGTTCTCCCGCCATTTTTGACGTCCGGTATGAAACCACGCCCATGGGAGCAATCGAAACCATGATGATAGATTGCGCTTACAATGAGATTGGAAAGCATCTGGGATTTCCCACCCAGGCCTACATATCGCTGAGCGACGCCAAGCAACTGGACACCCAGGCGGGAATCGAGAGCGGAATCGGGGCCACCCTCGCCGGTCTGTCCGGAATCAACAACATCTCAGGCCCGGGAATGCTCGACTTTGAGAGTTGCCATAGCCTTGAAAAACTTCTGGTTGACAATGAGATCTGTGGTATGGTATTCAGACTTCTGAGAGGCATTGTCCCAAGAGATGATTTTCCGTCACTTCCCATTTTCAGAGAGCTCCTGAAAGACGAACATCTCCTGATTTCGGAACATACACGCCGCTTTCTCAAACAAGAACACCTGTTTCCGGGGAGGATAATCGACCGGGCCAACCGTTCACGCTGGAAAGAGGAGGGTGCGTTGACTCTGCGGGAGAGGGCAAACGAGGAGGTATTGAGATTGCTGGACAGCTATGAACCTCCCGAATTGGCGGAAACCACCCGCAAAGAACTACGGAAACTCATGGAGAATGAAGCCCGTCGATGGGGTCAAGACCGTCTCCCCGAGGGTTTTGAGTTGTGAATTTCACAATTGATGATCTACTTCCCCAGCCGTCGGAAGTACTTCGAGCCCAGGGAGTAGCCAAGGGAGCCAGAATCCAGGATTCAGTCTATGCCGTGGTGGAGAACGCGCTGACAGTGTTCTCTTCCACCGCCAGACCTGCCTGCCTCATGGCTGAATGTACGGTGGCTGAATTCGACGATATTTACCAGGGACAGGGGAAAAATGCCGCTGAAAGTCCGTTGCCGAACATATTCCCACGGGCGGAAAATCTGGCCGTATTTGCCCTCACCATGGGAGAAGATATCACCTCGAGAATTCAACAGCTCTTCAAAGCTGACGACTTCCCTGTGGCGGCAATGCTCGATACTCTGGCGTCGCTTGCAGCGGACCGGGCCGTAATAATCACTGAAAACAGTTATCTCCATGAATTAATGGAAAGCGATCCGGAAGGCCGTGATATCAGCGTCTTGAGTTACAGTCCGGGTTACTGCGGCTGGGATATCAGCGGGCAGGAAAAACTATTCCAGTTCCTCCACCCGGAGGAAATCGGGATATACTTGAATGAGAGTTTTCTCATGAAGCCTCTAAAATCGGTAACCGGGCTTCTCGTAGCCGGGAGAAAAGAAGTTCACCTGTTCCAGAATAGTTTTCCCTTTTGCCGGGATTGCAGGGATCCCACCTGCCAGGAACGAATGAAAAGAATCACCGAATCGTAACCTCTGAGGGGTGTCAAATATGACGGCAATCCTAAGTCAAATCTCCCACTTCCTAATTCAAGGAGATAGAGAGAAGGTTCTTGAACTCACGAGACAAGCCCTTGACAAAAGGGTGAGTCCGGAAGAGATCCTGGATAACGGTCTCATCGGAGGAATGACTGTTGTTGGTGAGCGGTTTAAAAGGCGCGAAATCTTCCTTCCCGATGTGTTGCTGGCCGCCAGGGCCATGAGTGCCGCGACAGATGAGCTTAAACCGTTGCTCGTCGACCAGGAAATTCCCACAAGGGGAAAGGTTGTCCTGGGGACGGTGCGGGGGGATCTTCACGACATCGGCAAGAATCTCGTAGGTATCATGCTCAGAGGAGCCGGATTCCAGGTCATCGATCTGGGGAAGGATATCTCTCCCGAACGGTTCGTCGATGCGGCAGTGACTGAAGAAGCCACGGTCATCGGCATGTCCGCCCTTCTCACGACCACGATGCCTGTCATGAAAGGGATAACGCATCTGGTGGAGGAAAAAGGATTGAGAGGCAGAATCAAGGTCATTGTCGGAGGTGCCCCCACCTCGGAAGAATTTGCCCGTGAAATCGGCGCCGATGCATACGCCTATGATGCCACCAAGGCCGTTGAATGTATCCAACACCTCATTAAGAACTGAGCTCCAGCGAAAGATCGGAAGTTTTGAGACTTTCAAGATCTCTAAAACTATGGGATATTGTGCTCCTGAATGTTACGGCCGTCATCGGATTAAGGTGGATTTCACTGGCGGCCGCTGGGGGAAATACCTCCCTTGTGCTGTGGCTCGGGGCTCTTGTTTTCTTCTTTCTTCCCCAGGCATTCGCTGTCATCGAACTTACCACACGACTCCCGGGCGAAGGCGGAATTTATGTCTGGACCAAGACAGCCTTCGGTGACTTCCATGGTTTTCTCTCGGCATGGTGTTACTGGACCAGTAACCTTGTCTATTTTCCGAATCTGCTGGTCTATATCGCCGGCATATCGGTCTTTGTGGCGGGATCGACCTATGAATCGGTGGGGCAAGATCGACTTTTTGTTATCCTTTTCTCACTTTCGGCTCTCTGGGCGGTCATGTTATTCAACTTTTTCGGGCTGCGAGTTGGAAAATGGGTCAACAACGTTGGCGGCTTTGGAACTTGGCTGACAGGCTCTATTCCGATTCTATTTGGCGTGATTGCCGTCGCAAGATTCGGTGCTGCGAATCCCCTATCACCCGGCACCTTTACCGAGAAAATCTTCACCTTTCCCAAGATCTCGTTTTGGGCTGCGATCTGTTTTGGGTTTACGGGCCTTGAGCTCGCTTCCGTTCTCGCAGGTGAGGTAAAAGATCCGAAAAGGTCAATCCCCCGTGCCGCTGTCATTTCCGGTGTTATCATCGGAGGCATATATATACTGGGTACCCTCTCCCTTCTCGTGGCCCTCCCGGCAGGTGAAATCAACATCATCAGCGGGTTTCTCCAGGGAATTTCCGCCATTGGCGAAAAACTGGGACTCGGGTGGACATCGAATATTCTTGCCCTTCTTGTCACGCTGGGAGGCATTGGCGGCCTCATGGCCTGGTTCACGGGTGCGTCCAGAATGCCCTTTGTTGCCGGAATAGACCGCT
>JAZGBI010000096.1 GCA_036476315.1 Candidatus Neomarinimicrobiota bacterium
AGGCCGATTGTCGTCAGACCTGAGGATGTCCCTCATGGAAGTTTTGTGCTCACCGTCCAGAGGCTGATCCACTGAAATGCTGCGGGCACTCAACTGCAAAAGTTGTCGGGCTTCAGTTTCGGTAATCTTCATCACTTCCGCCAGTTCATCCAGAGTGGGTTCCCTCTCAAACGTCTGCTCAAGTTCTTCTGAACGCTTCTTCAGCCTGGAGACAGTTCCAGCCACATTTGCAGGAAGCCGAACGATACGGGCCTGGTCGGCAATGAACTGAAGGATCGATTGTTTGATCCACCAGACGGCGTATGAAATGAACTTGAATCCTCTCGTCTCATCGAAACGGTGGGCGGCCTTGATCAATCCAATATTTCCCTCATTGATGAGATCCTCGAGCGACAGGCCCGGGAATCGATACTTGTTCGCCACTGACACCACAAACTTAAGATTCGCATTTATAAGACGGTTCAATGCCTCAGTGTCTCCCTGTTTGACCAGACGGGCGAGTTCGATCTCCTCTTCGGGAGTCAGGGGTTCAGTCTTGTCAATCTCGCTGAAATAGATCGCAAGTGAGTGGCTCAGGGGTCCTCCTGACCTGGATTCCGCCAAGTGTCGATGACCGCCCTTGGCTCAGGCTTCAGTATCCGATTTTGATTTCTCAGCAGATTCTGACGGGGTCGCCTCTTCTGTATCGGGAGCATTCTCGTACTCTTTCTTTATCTCAGCAATCCTTTTCAGTTTCTCGTCGATCTGAGAAATGAGCTCGTGAGCCCGCTCTGTGTGCGTGATGAACTGCTTATTGCCCGCGAAATTCGTGACATTCTCCTTATCAGCGGCTTCAAAGACGAACTCTCCAAACTTGGCAAAGTGTTTATCAAGATCCCTCTGAAGTTGGTGAAGTTCCAGCCTCACCTTGCTTACTTTGGTCAATTCCTCTGTTTTCGTGGCCGCAACCTTGCCCAGTTCTTCCGCCTTTTCCGCGGCAGCACTTCCCCAAACTCTTAAGTTTTTCTTCACATCATCCCATAACGCAGCCATGGTGTCTCCTTTCTTGATATGGCAATTTGGTATCTATGAACTGAATTGTCAACCTTCACTTCACCCATTTTTTCAACATCCATTGAGCCATATAGAAAAGCGCGACTCCCGAGGCGACTGCCTCAATCTCGAGCACAAGATTCTGATCTCGGATTCCATAATATAACCCAGACAGAACCGCGAGCAAGGCCATGAGCTGTAGCGATCTCAAAACTACGTACCCCATGAGCATCTCACCTCTAGACACCAAGTTCATCCGCCCTGTCAATAGTTCTCCGGCCCAAGCGACTCCTCAGACAGAGGTTGAACGATGTAAGCGCTCCACATTTCCCCGGTTTTTCACGTCATATGACCCACGAAATGGCTCAAGGGCGGCTTCTTTCCTTTCCCGTAGGGGGAAAGGTCTTGTATTCCAATTTAATGCCCGAACCAGAGGGATAAAATAGATTTAACCTGGAGTGGATATCATGCCCGGAGAGTTTCGTGATTCAAGAAATGAAAGGGAAGACGGCAGACAGGGATTCGCGGGTATTCAGGAAGTTGTGAATCGCATCTTATGAGATCAGCAACACAATCATCCGGTTAGGGGATTCATCCTCCAAAAGAGCCCGCAGCAGCTGGAGGTCAGAAAGAGTTGGCCTGGATTTCTCACCATGAGTCGCACTCCTCCCCGGGTGAATTCTCCTACTTTACCAATGGCGCGCACATCAAGATGCTTGCAGTAAACCAGGATAGTTCCTCCACCGCGAGGACGGAGGCTTCCGTGTGGCGTGCATAGGGAGAGGGACTCGGTCGTGAGATCTCCCTCACCCACTCTTAAATCATAAAAGCGTATGGCCTGCTCAACCGCTTGACTCAAGAGATCGCGCACAACTCTTCATTTCCCGCTATTTTCCCTGACCGCGCTTCCTCCCCTTCCGGGGAGAATAATGCCCTTCTCTCTTCATCCCCCTCTGCTCCCTGATCTGCCTGAGAAGGTGTTCTCTGAAACGGACTTCAAAAACAACGTATTTGGCCTTTTGCTCAGGCGTGAGGATATCACCCAGATTTTCGACAAAATCCTGCTTCTGATTGAGTTTCATTCTTTCCATGTCCAGGACCTTTTTCATGACACCATTCACATCCTTGTCTGTAACTGTTTTTCCCTCATCCACAGCTTCATGTAAGCCGCTCATGAGCTCCTTCTGCTGCTCACTCAGTTCTTCGAGCCCGTCTACCAGCGAATTGTGGCGTGGGAAAAACTTTTGTGCCTGCTCTTCGGAAAGCCCGAGAACATCTGTCAGCTTCCACATTTTCATGAGTTCGAACCTCTCACTCTGCCTGGACATGAGTGATTGATCAGGTCCCGGTGGTGCAGGGGGTTGACCCGATGTCACTGCGAGAATGAATAAGACTGCCACTATCGATTTCATGACGATTCCTCCCATTCATAAAGTTCGGATGGATCGATTATTCCCAGAGCTTCCAGATCCTCGAAAATTCCCCAGTCCTCGGTGACGAAATCCATCCGTTGAACAAGGTAGTCCACCGCCTCCACGACGAATTCTTCATCAACCTGTACTGAGTCAGTGTAGACAAATTCTTCTTCGAAACCGGTAAGAAAATGAAGCTCCGTACCGGTTCCCCACTCCACGTTTGCCCCACCATCAAGATTCGGGAATAGTCCAAAGGAGAGGATTCCCATGAGGGCAAGGCCCGAAGTTGTCATGAGAAGTCTCCTCTTTATTTCAGCGCGACGCCGGATTTCGCGATGCAGACGCATGAGAAATTCATCACCGTCCGGTAGGCTGACAGGATCGTTTGCCACGGAGGATAGTCTTTTTTCAATATCTGCCATCAGTCTTCCCCGGCAAGACTCTTCAGCCTGTTGATAGCGTGATGATAGTTTACTTTCGCACTGTTTTCCGAAATAGCGAGAACACCGGCCACTTCCTTGAATGATAATTCCTGGAAAACACGGAGAAGCAAGACCGTTTTCTGCTTTCTTGGCAGTCTGCCGATTGCTCTCCAGAGGGTTCGATCCACGTGAGGCTGATTTTGTGGATCATCTGAGGACGCTTCTGTTACATGCTCATCTGCAGAGAAAACTTCCATTATGCGCCTTTTCCTGAAATGGCTATTGGCCACATTGACAGATATACGATAGAGCCAGGTGGTAAATTCGCTCTCGCCTCGGAATTTCTTGAGACCTCTGTAAACGCGGATATATGTCTCCTGACAGAGATCGTCTGCTTCCATGAGGTCCGGCACTATATGGGAAAAAAACTCGTAAGTACGGGGATAGTGCCGCTTTGCCAGTTCATCGAAGCTCCTGACATCTCCCTCTTGAAACCGCTGAATCAGTTCTCTGTCCGTCATGGACCATTTTCTACCTTTGGACGCCCCCAAATGAGAAAAGTTAAAAGCGGAACATTCGAGGACCACATCTTCATCTCACGAAAAGGGCGAGTAACATACCGATGGATAGACAGTCCTTCGAGCGTGCATATTGAGTAATTTCCAACGATGGAGATCGAGCCCGCCGCCAGCCAGTATCAGGCCATCACGTATCCCCAAGGTCCTCTTCTGATCCTTGCGGGTACAGGAACCGGCAAAACGTCCACGCTCATTCTACGAATTGAACATATGATCCACAAGGGCCTGTGGGAACCTCGTCATGTTGTACTGCTCACCTTTACCGACCGTGCCAGAGATGATCTTGTCCATCGGGTCCGTGAGGAATTGGGGAACATAGCAGAAGAGATTGCCATCTCGACTTTTCATAGATTCTGCAACCGGCTCGTTCGGGAATACGGGTCATCTCCAGACGCAGAGAAACTTCTTCTGCAGGAGGACGATATCACTTTTCTTCTTCTGAATCGCTTCGACGAGCTGACATTTCTTCAGTCACACAGTTTTAAGACCGATCCCGTGAGCGCAGTAACGAAAAGCTTTGTTCCTTTTTTCAACCGGATCCGTGATGAATTAATTTCGCCAACCGAGCTTGAGCTGAAACTTTCCAGAACGGAATTAACGGCGGACTTCTTGACCACCCAGTTTCCCGGGATAAGTGACAGGGTGGAAACCGACGAATACCTCCGTCAGTTCAGGGACCTCGTACGAGTGTACCGTTCGTATCAGGCCTGGAAGCAGGAACTTGGCGTAGTCGATTATGGCGACATGATTCTCGACTGCTGGGAAATGCTTAACGGTGACCTGGACACTATCAATCTTGTCCGTCACCAATTCCGTCACATCGTAATCGATGAATATCAAGACAACAACTATGCCCTCAATCGAATTGCCGCGGTCATTATGGGGGACAGACCGGACATTACAGTCGTGGGTGACGAAGATCAGTGTATTTACAGCTTTCGCGGAGCCAACTACTACAATATCCGCGACTTTAGAAACAAATACGGCACGGAAGAAAACCATGGAGAGATCGCCCTGGAAGACAATCACCGGTCCACACAGGAAATACTTGACGTTGCCAATCTAAGCATCGCTCATGACAAAAACCGGACCCCCAAAATGCTGAGATCTTCGACCAAGCGTCGCGGACCGAAGACCGCATGGCATGTTGGAGAGAGACGGGAAATGTTGACCGGGATCCCATCCCTCGTGAACGGACTGATTCGTTGGGGAAAACACTTCGGGGACATTGCCGTTCTCTGCCGGACCTGGAACCATGTGGATGAGGTGGCCCAGGCTCTCCAGCGGGCATCTATTCCCACCGATGTCTTCGTGGAACGGTTTTTCAGCGTCCGGGAGATTAGGGACGTCCTGGCATGGGCCCACCTGATTTGTGGCGACTCGAAGGCGGAAATGTCACTGTTTCGATTGTTGACGGATTACCTGGGCCGCCAGTTTGCTGAATCATTCTTTCGCGCTTACGATGCCAGAATCCATGAGGATCTGGTGGAAAGCCTGAATGCATTTGTTTCGAAAACAGACCTGCTTCCGACGGAGAATGAAAGGTTGACGGAGTTCTTGGAGAAGATCGAGGTGCTGAGGCGGGAATTGAAGCAGAATCGGCCTGCTGACGAAATGGTCTGGGAGATCTTGAGCGTCACCGACCTTCTGAAGCACGTGAGGAGGAATTACCGGTACGCCCACCGTCTGGCCCTGGCAAACGTGGGTCACCTGTTGTCTCTCGCGGAGTCCTTCTCCCTGCGTGAGGACCCGAAAACGGTTGATAGATGGCTCAGATATATGAGTGTTCTGGCCCTGCAGGGCAATCGACATGCGATTCAACCTGAATTCCATGATACCTCCATTGCCACCCAGGTTATGACCGTCCACGGGAGCAAAGGACTTCAATTCCCCGTAGTTATCATCCCTTTCCTGCGCTCCGGCAGTTTTCCCATAAACTATTCACCCTCCGGTTCAATCGACCGTCTTCCTGATGAGTGGTATAACTGGCCCAGGCCTGAGGGTCTCACACCTAGAGAGGAGCACCTGAACGAAGAACGCCGGATATTCTATGTCGCTGCGACCCGGGCGATGGAAGAACTTCATCTTTTCGGGCCAGAAAAAGCTCAGTCCGTTTTTCTGAAGGAGATTCTTAATGAGACTTACGAATACGTGGAGAGACAAGATATGAAAGAACAGCAAACTTTGAGGAGTCGAAACAGCAAGTCGGTGCTGAAACAGCGGCTCCTTGTGGAACTTAACCGGGAATTGTCAGCCCACCAATATGCCAACGCTCATACGATAATCGATGCCATCGGCATTGTGGAGGAAACGGGCGGTCTACCGGAAGGTCACGCCTATTCCAGGATGATATCCGACACTTCGTCCATCGCAGATAGGGAAACTGCCGAGACAGGCGAAACGGTCAGTCTCTCCGCCAGCCGCGTGGAACAATATGATACGTGTCCTTACAAATACAGGCTCAGCAAAGTGGATGGCGTCCCGGAACGAAAAAGCAGAGTCCAGATGGAATTTGGTATCATCATCCACAATGTGCTTGAGGAGTTTCACGAATCTCAGGACCAGAGTCTCGAACTCCTGTCATCCCTTCTGGAAAAGCACTGGAGGCAAGAGTCGTTTGAGTACTCAATAAGAGAAGAGGAATTTAAAAGCCAGGGAATTCAGTTATTGACGGACTATTTCAAGTTCTTTCAACCCACCAGACCGGATATCCTGGCCACGGAGGCGAATTTCGACTTCACCCTTCCTGATATGAGTGTACGAATCGTGGGAAAAATTGACCGAATTGACAGGGAGGGCGACAGCCTCACCGTGATCGACTACAAGACCAGCAAGAACAAAGAGAAGGCGAAAACAAGTCTGCAGCTCGCTCTCTACACGGAAGCCATTCGGAGAAACGCCGTGGAAGGAGTGACAGGAGAGGCAGGTTCTGCCTACTTTCATTTTCTCCGGCATCCAGAGGATCCCATCGAAAGTCACATTTTTGAGGAGAGGGATCTCAAAATACAGATGCGAAAGGTAGGAAAAGTCGCGTCAGGGATTCGCAAACGGGAATTTGAGCCAAAAACGGGGTGGCATTGTAACACCTGTGACTACAGGGATTTCCTCTGTCCGGCGTGGGAGGAAAAATAGAACCCTGTAGCAGAAGACAGGAATCACCAAGGAGAAACTTTGCCCGGATATTCAGGCTTGAGCCATTCTATGACTATTTGTCTGGCCCGGCTTCGTCTCCGGGGGTTGCCAGAAAGTCCGATCCTTCTCCAATGGATCCTTCGGACTTCCCCAGCTCAATTTCCTTTATCTTCTGAAGAGGTTTTTCCAGCTGTCGAGTTCGTGTCGTGGTAAGTCTTTCAAATTCGTTCCGGGTAGCCTCGATGCCTTTTCCCATCTTTTGCATGGATTCCACGAATTTCTGCCACTGCTTTTCAAATTCCTTCAGCAGCGACATGATCTGCCCGGCTTTCTCTTCCAGAGTGAAACTTCCCACGGCCTGATGGATGAGAGAGAGAACGGCGTAGAGCGTAAGCGGGGAACAGAGTACGATGTGTTTTTCCAGAGCAAATTCTATCAGAAGGGGATCGTGTTGATGGAGAAATGCATAAATACTCTCATTGGGAATGAAGAGGAGCACATAGTCAACCGTTCCCTCATGAGGATTGATGTAGCCTCTGGAGGCGATTTGCTTGATGTGACCTTTTACGTCTTTGAGGAATAATTTCTGCTCCTGTTCTGTTTGCGAGTCAGAGTCTGATGAAACGAATTTCTCGTAATGGGCGAGGGGAAATTTCACGTCCATATTCAACCGCTTTTCCCTGGGCAGAAAAAATGTGTAGTCGGGTATCTCACCCGATTCAACTTTCTTCTGCTTTACGTAATTAACATTTTCCACGAACCCGATGAGCCGGAGAATATCTTCCACCATCCGTTCCCCCCATTGTCCCCTTGCCTGGGAGCTCGATAACAAATTTCTGAGATCCTCGGTGGTAGTTCGCAGCTTATCCGTTCCTTTTTGACTTTCCGATAACCGGGTGGAAAGTGATGTTGACTGTTTTCTCAAATCTTCCAACACAGAAGCCATTTTCTCCAGATTTGCGTCAATGAGCTTTTTCTTCTCTTCCAGATTAATTTCACCTTTTTCCACCTGGCCTTTCAATGCCTCTTTGGCCACTTTGAGGAACTGGTCCGTGTTTCTAGAAAGGGCATCCAGAGAAAGCGAGGCAAACGCATCCTTCATCTCTCCCTTGGTCAACTCCAGTCTTTTGTCCCGCTGTACCATCACGACATAGATCATAAGGGCTCCCAGCAGGAAGCCCGCCAAAAAGATGATGATGAAAGATAATTCCATGGGGATAAGATAAGAATTCAGTGACGAAATTTCGATGACAATAATTGATTCCTGTCCCTGAAAAAGAGGTTCAGAATATTCTTTCGCCGGACCCGGGAGAAATTTATTTTAGAGCATGAATCCACTTTCACACTTCTTGTCATTAATAAGCTCATTCAGCAATGACTGGGTAAGCTTCATCGCCTTCCTCGGATCTATTTCAATCTTGATTGCCTTGAGTGAATTCGCGGTCAGCAAACTCAATTGGAAACCGGAAACCGCGCGGAAACTTGTTCATATGCTCGTTGGATTCATGACGCTTCTCACGCCTTTTATCTTCTCGTCAAACCTTCCACCCATCATGCTCGCCTCCATTTTCATTGCCTTCAACCTCGTGACTCTCAGGTCGGGAAAACTTCGAGGAATCCACTTGAAGGACCACAAAACTTACGGTACCGTCTACTTTCCTGTCGCTTACCTCCTGTTGTGCCTCTTCTGGTGGGACAGACCCGTAGTTTTCGACATTTCCTTGTCCCTGCTGGCAGTAGGCGATACGCTGGCGGCCGCGGTGGGGAAACACCTTCGATCTCCGAGAACGTTTGTCCTCTGGGAAGAAAAGAAAACGTTCCAGGGGAGTCTTGTCATGTTTGCTTCTTCCGTTCTCCTTGTGGGCATGGGTACCCTGATTCTACATGATGTTTTGGATCTTCCATCCCCACAAATAAGATCCATTTTCCAAGTATCTTTACTGGTTGGGATGATGGCCACAATTGCCGAAGCAGTTTCAAAGAGGGGTTCTGACAATCTCAGCATACCCTTGATTTCCGCCGCCAGTTACGAAATGTTTATGGCGGCGAGCCAGAATGGAGAACTCTTGATTGTCTTCTTCTGGATTCTCATTTCCCTGGCACTGGGGCTGGTTGCTCTCGGTCTAAATACTCTCTCCACCAGTGGAATGGCGGGAGCATTCGTTATCGGCGTCATGGTATTTGGTATGGGACAATGGCTCTTCATGATTCCCATGGTGGGCTTTTTTCTCTCCTCTTCCCTTTTATCGAAAACCGGGAAACGACGAAAAGAGTTTCACAGGAGATCATTTGGAAAGGGATCCAAGAGGGATGTGGTTCAGGTGTTCGCCAACGGTGGGATTCCACTCATCCTCACCGTATGGTGGTTCTACGCGCCTTCGGACAGGCTGTTTGCCGCCTACCTGGCCAGCGTGGCAGCGGCTACGGCGGATACCTGGGCAACAGAAATCGGTCTTTTTTCAAGACGCCCTCCCCGACATATCATTTCCTTGAGACAAATGAAACCGGGTACATCTGGCGGCGTCACGCTACTCGGTATCCTCAGCGGACTCGCGGGCAGCACGGTTATTTCCCTTTTCGGTCTCATCTTTCTGCACGAAATCAGTGTTTTCATTGCTGTTGGCACTGCGGGCTTTGTGGCGAGCCTTATCGACTCCGTCCTGGGTGCAACCGCGCAGGCAACCTACCGGTGCAATGCTTGCCAGAGAGAAACAGAATTATCCACGCACTGCGACATTCCTGCGTTACTGGTGAAAGGCTCCCGGTACATTAACAACGACGGAGTCAACCTTCTCTGTACGCTTTCAGGAGGAGGGCTAATTCTTCTTCTGGGATAGGGAAACGGTTGAGGTCTGTTCTTCCAGCCAATCCGTCAATCTCTCAACCTGGGAACCGGATATAAGATATATGAACGGATAGTCCCTGCTTTTGATATACCGATCATTCTCCACGGTGTCTCCCACGGCGAAGCCGGCAACATCACCCGCACTGTCGGCCAGGACAGCCTCCAGATGGGGCACCCCGGCATACGGTTTTTCAGACAATCCATATGTCGCGAGATCCCGGGGAGAGTAACTGACAATTTCTTTCGCGCCAAGACCGCGAAGTCGAGAAAAAAGTCCGTCGATTTGTGACTTCTCAACCTCAACAGTCGAGTCTCCATAGGCATACCAACCTAAGGTATCTTCCTTTGTGAGAGTGACCTGATGACTCCCGGAAAACCGAATCCTGGAAATCTCCTCTTCACGAAACCGGATAATCTTTTTGTCCTGGAAATAAAACGGTGCTTTTGACAGCCCCTTCTTGGTGGGTTCCCGGATTAGAAATACGGGGGATCTCCCGGATTCATAACCGTAGAACTCTTTGTCGTTTTCACCTTCGTCTCCGATTACAATCTCCTTCGTGCTTCTCTCATCACCGAGACTGAGGATCAGCTCCACGGTGGGATGGTCGAATCCGTAAGTCTTTCGATCCTCCAATCTCTCACTCACGAACTCTTTCGCAGAATAATTCGTGGTGCTTGTGAGAAAACTCTTCACTCGAGAATCGTCAACCCGAGCTGCCACCGGTAACAACATTACCCATTTGTCTCCCGATTTCTCCAGCGTGACTCCACCCTCCGGGGACGTCAGCTCGACTTTTCTCACTTTGTCATTGTCGAAGTGGGCAATCTTCTTATCTCTCAGGTCGAACAGGGACTTCCGGGCCTGGCTGAGAACGTTTGTGCCAGTCACGAAGACTTCAACGGTGTCTGGTTGAGTCGCAGAAAGCGTTGCCTCCCCCACCGAAACAAACAGGCCACCGCGTGTGGGAGCTTCGTCACCAACAATTAACTCGATTGATTTGTTTTCCTTTGTCTTAATTGTGACTCGGGCAGCCGGGGGATTCAATCCGAAATCCTGTAGCTTTTCCTTCCTTACTGCTAATCTTCTGCTGATCTTCGCATTCATGAAGGCGCTGATGTTTCCCTTCACGGCGGAGATCTCCGCCTCCGTCATGACGGGAGAAACGATCCGCCAATTGTCAGGATCTTCCCTTAGGTAGGTAATTGTATCATTATCTTCCCCGCCGCTGAGTGTGACCGATTCAATATCATCCTCCACAAGCTTGAGGAGCGAGGCCCTGATCTCATCTGCTTTTTCCCGTTCCTGACCACCTTTGTATTCGTAGAAGTAGACAAAGACAGCCAGAGTGACAAAGATGAAGAGAAGACTTAGAGTTTTTTTCATGCTTCACATACGATTTCGGACAGAATTCTCTTCCGCTTACGACCGTTTTGTGTAGACATGAATCCCCCACCGAACAGTCACAAGGGGAAGGAGAATAATGAGAAAAAAGAGTGTCAGTTTTTGTTGACGCATGGTCATGGTAAGAGGCCGGTTTTCGGGATCTTTCGGACGCACCGATATCAGATCTTCTTGTTCGGCCAGCCAGCTGACCATGTTCAGAAAGAAGTCCAGATTTCCCGGTGCCTGTTGAATGTAGACGTCCGAGGCAAAATCCGAATCACCCACCACAATGAGTCGTCCCTTTTTTCCTCTGGTTTTCTCCACCGCCACGGCGACGATTGTGGGCCCTTGAAAGTCCGTTTCGTCAAGAGATGCCTTTCCCTGGGAGGCGAGCGCATTCAGGTCGGTCTCTCCCCAACTGCTACGGCTTGTGTAGACAAGCGGGGTTGTCTCAAGGGAATCTTGCTCCTCATCCACAACATCGAGCGAGCGGGTCTTTATGAAGGATGTAGCGAACCGGAAATTCTTCGTCACTTTGTGCTCCCCATATTCTGCGCTGGTGGGGGCGGCACTCACGTTACTGCGGCGACTCAGACCTGTCGCAGATAGGACGAAACTGGAATGGGATTCGAGCACCATGTCATCATTCAGCTGAATATTCCAGTCCCTTACCAACGCTTCCAGTCCCGATTCGACCTCCGGATCGATGAGCGCCAGAAGATTTCCCCCCCCATCGAGGAATTTACCGATCGCTGAAACTTCATTTTCAGCGAATCTCTTCATGGGACCCGCCACCACGAGAATAGTGCCGTCGGAAGGGACCTCGTCCTTCTCATATAAGTTCAATTCTTCCACGTCAAAGTACTGCTTCTCAAGACTTTCCCTCGCAAACTGATACCCCTCCATTCCAGGCTGGTCCGGATAGAGTGTCTTTTCGCCGTGACCTTGCGTGAGATAGATCTTGTGCTTTTCCTCCCGGGTCACCTTGATGAGGGCGTTGGTGACATCTTCTTCCAGAACGCTGTTGATTTGCTCATCTTTGAGACTCGTTTTCAAAAGAAGAGTGGGTAAGTCCAGGTACTGCTTGTCCGGACCAAAAAACTCCCGGATTCGCTCCGGTTCCGATATGGGATCAATGAGTTCGTATTCGAACTTCCCCGAATAGTATGCATATTCCCTGAGTCGGTCTCCCAGGGCGGAGAACTGACTTTCATCAACGAAGGCTATCAGTTTCACATCATCCTCGAGGTTTCTGAGAATACTCCTCGTTTGGCGAGAAAGACTGAACTCCTTTTGAGCCGTCGCATCCATTCTCCAAGAATGCCGGATTGACAGATAGTTCAGCATCGCGATAATGCCAATGACCAGAATAATCACGATAAAGGCGTTCAGACTTAACAGTGCTCTTCGATCCTCGATTGATGAGACAAATCTCCTCCAATTACCGATCAATGAGAGGATAAAAACTACGGCCCCCGCAGCAATCAATATCCATGCGATGGCGTCGAACTTCACGATGGATACTCCGTACAGCCAACCGAGGAATAGAATTCCCAGCCCGTCGAATATGGAACCTCGCCACAGTTTCGTCATTACGACCTCCACTTCAGGCTTTCAATAGACTGGTGGGCGAAAAAGAGCATAATGCCGCCAAGGGAGAGGTAATAGACCAGATGGCCAGTATCGAAGATCCCTTTGGCAAAATCGTCAAAATGCTCTATGATGGAAATATAGTTGAAAAATCCCCCCAGGAAACCAGTGCTGAAGTGGGAAAACCATCCAACGAGCCACAGGAAAAGAAGAGCGACAAAGGTCCCCATTGCAGAGATAATTTGATTCTCCGTCATGGAAGAGACCCAGATGCCCAGAGCGATGGATGCTGCGCCCATTGCCAGAATGCCAAGATAGGAAACGGCAATAGGCATCACATCGGGCTCCCCGAATAGGATGATGATAAGTGGGTAGACCCATGTTATCAAAACCATGATGGCATACAGAGCGAAAGCAGCCAGGAATTTGCCCAGGACAATCTGAGCGGTGGTCACCGGAGAGGTAAGCAGCAGTTCCATGGTCCCTGTTCTTTTATCTTCAGAGAAGCTCCTCATGGTAATCATGGGGAGTACGAAGAGGGTAACCACACTGATATTTGAGAACAGGGGCCGCAGAATCATGTGATTCACATTCACCGGGGGAGCGGGCTGGCGCATCCTGGCCGCCTGCCATTGAAGATTGACGGCGTATTGAAGAAAGGAGGAAGTGAGAAGATAGAAAAAAACACCTGTTATCATGAGGAATAATCCGATCACAACATAGGCGACTGGCGATGAAAAATATGATTTGAAGTCTCGACCCAGTACCGTCATTATGTTTCTCATAACTCTCCCCCCTCCTCCGCATCGGATGTGAGACGGAGGAAGACATCCTCAAGCGTTGATTCTTCCACCCTCATTTCCAGTAGATTCCACCCCTTTTCGGAGAACAGCTGAGACAGGGACCTGCGAACGGGGAATTGAAAATCACATTCGAGGGTAAACTTGCTCATACCATTCTCAGAGCTTGAATCAAGCACCTTCTTCACCCCTTTGGTGGACAGTAAGGCTTCGGAAACGTCAGAGAGCGTGCCTTCCACGCTCACCTTGAGTTTCTCCGCGCCTTTCAATGACTTTGCCAATCCCTCGGGGGTATCCTGAGCAACAATTTTCCCCCTGTCTATGATAAGCACCCGGCTGCAAATCATACTTGCTTCAGGAAGAATATGGGTGGAAAGAATGACGGTGTGCTCACCAGCGAGCGACCTGATGAGCTCCCGCACTTCCCTGATCTGAATGGGATCGAGTCCGATCGTGGGTTCGTCGAGAATGAGAACTTCGGGATCGTGGATTAGCGCCTGAGCCAAGCCAACTCTCTGCTTGTACCCTTTCGACAGTGTCTTGATCGTTTTCTCCTTCACGTCCACTATACCAACTTTGGCAGAGACATCCTCAATCTTCTGACCTATCTCTCGAGAAGGAATCTGCTTCAATCTGGCTGCGAAGCCGAGGTATTCGTTCACCGTCATATCGACGTAAAGCGGGGGCACTTCAGGCATATAGCCGATACGGCGCTTCACCTCCAAAGGTTTTTTCACCACATCAAAACCGGCCACTTTCGCTGTCCCTCTTGTGGGCGGCATGAAGCCGGTGATAATTCTCATGGTGGTAGTCTTTCCTGCCCCATTGGGACCCAGGAATCCGAGGATTTCACCTTTCCCCACACGAAACGAAATATCGTCAATCGCGGTGAAGTCCCCATAACGTTTCGTCAGGCGTTCCACTTCAATCATACAGCCTCCAATTCATGATTCTTCCTCGGTGCTAACCAATCAATGCGACTTCGATCCAGGAGGGTCACAACCGTCTCATGATCATCCAGGCACCGTTCCCTCATGGGCTCAAACCTTGCAAACTTGACGAGATCCGCCCTCTTCAGGACATCCAGGAGTTTATCCATGAGGTCGTCATCGAGGGTAATCAGCGCCCTCGATTTTTCAATTTCCTCCGTGGTCATTTCCATGATACGTACAAAGTACTGATTCTCGAGATACTCCCGAACAATGGTCGAAAGTTCCGCGTAAAACTGCCTCAAATCATGGCCGTTCGACAAGCTGTGATTGCCCAGGGAAACCAGTCTCTCCCGTGCAATCTCATAGGGAGACCTTAAGGGCTCGTGGCGATACTCAGGCGGTTTTCCGGAGGAGACCCGCTTTCTCCAGAGCCAAACGAGGGATCCCAGTAACAGCAAGATTAGGGCCAGCGACAGCACAAGACGCACGGGGAACACCATGGGAATGGGAACGGGAGGTTTAACATCCCTGAGAGTGGGCTGGGGATCGGAGATGACCGTCTCTACAGTCACGGTGATGGGATCGGTGCTCACGGAACGCTTCACGCTGCCTTCCGTGGCAGAGATGACATCGACCGAATATGCAGGTAACACAAACGATCCCGTATCCCAGAATGCGATTTCAAATTCGACACCGACATCATCCTTGAATTCACCCCTGACTGTTTTCTTCCCCACGACCGAAATGTCCGGATCTTCTACGACGATGCGAGAAAAATCAATAATTCTTTCTCCTTTCCCCTTGGCCCACACCTGGAAACGTACGATTGCACCGACGGTGGTTGAGGATGTGTCGACGGTACTGTAGACATGGAACGGTGACGGGGACATTTCCCTGGTTTCGCACCCGCTCCAGAGCGACACACACGCTACGATTCCCACCATCGAGAGTCCCGTCGCTCTTGAGTATCTGGACGCCGCCATCATCCTAACCTGAATTATCCGCAGGATCTTGAGATGAGATCCGCCGCCTCCAAGGGAGTCCCTGTGACCCGTGGGGTCTCCTACGGAGGGAGAAGAACACCAAGGGTGAAAGAAGGTATAAGGAGATAAGGTATAGGTGGGAAAAGGTTGGCACGTCAACACGCGAACAGATGCTCTGGAGGAGTTCCTTTGGGAAACACTCCAACACTCAGCCTGAAGTCATTGCAGTATCTTCACGAACTTGCCCGCCTGCCACCCGACCTGTCGAGAGGGGCGGGCAGGGCAGCTGATGAATAGGTCAAGCTAGAACCGTTTTTCCCGCTGGCGGAAAAAGTCCATCAGGGGTTCCACATAGTCGGTCCCCACCGCAACGGGAATGAGGTCCAACTTAATCTTCTTACACATCCCCGCTAACGTTTCCATTCGTTCAATCATCCGATCTCTGTACTCTTTCCGCGCGACCCGGGACGTGGTATCCATCCAGAAGGTTTCCCCGGTTTCAGGATCGTGAATCTTCACAAGGCCAGTGTTGACAAGATCAATCTCACGCGGGTCGTAGATTTGAATCCCGATGAGATCATGCTTTTGATTGGCAATCCGGAGCGTCCGCTCAAAGCCGGAATCGAGGAAATCCGAGATGAGAAAAATCACACTCCTTCTATTCAAGATCCTCAGAAGGTAGCTCATGGCTCCCTCGATATCGGTCCCCCGGCCCCGGGTTTCGTGATAGAGCAGCTCCCTCACCACTCTCAAAACGTGCGAGGAACCTTTCTTCGGAGGGACGAACCGCTCAATATTGTCCGTAAAGATCAAGAGGCCTACTTTATCGTTGTTCTTGATTGCGGAAAAACCGAGAACGGCTCCCATTTCTGCGGCGAGCTCTGCCTTGAATTGTGATGCGGAACCAAAATGTCCGGATCGGCTGGCGTCGTATGCAATAAGAACGGTGAGCTCCCGTTCCTCCTCAAATACTTTTACGAATGGAGCATTATACCTTGCCGTTACATTCCAGTCGATGAGTCGTATGTCATCCCCTGGTTGGTATTCACGAACTTCGGAGAAGGTCATGCCACGTCCCTTGAAGACGCTGTGGTACTCTCCTCCAAGAAAATCATTTACGAGATGACGGGTGCGTATTTCTATATGACGGACCTTTTTGTGGATTTCTTGAGAGATCATTCTCTCTACTTACGGAACTTCGATGGTGTCAAACAGCCGATGGATCAGGTCTTCAGGAACAACCTCTTCCGCTTCAGCTTCGTAGGTAAGTATAATTCGGTGTCGAAGAATATCTTCCCCCACGTAGCGAATGTCCTCAGGCACAACGTAGCCCCTACGTTCGAGAAACGCTCGTGCCCGGGAAGACTGAATCAAGTAGATGGATGCGCGGGGAGAAGCGCCGTAGGCAATCAAATTGTCGATCTCTCCCAATTTGTAGTCAGCTGGATTTCGAGTCGCCAGAACCAGATTTACGACATACCGCTCCAGTTTCTCATCCACGTAGATTTCATTCACCACGGAGCGAGCATTCCGGATGACTTCAGAGGATACTTCGGACTTTAGATCGATGCTTCCGTCTGTCGCCGCCACTCTCCGGAGGATTTGGAGCTCCTCCTCTTGGGAGGGATAATCGATCTTCAACTTCATCATAAATCTATCCACCTGGGCTTCGGGCAGTGGATAAGTTCCCTCTTGTTCTATGGGATTCTGAGTTGCGAACACAAGAAACGGGTCATCGAGCAGAAACGTCTCTTCCCCCAAGGTAACCTGCCTTTCTTGCATCGCCTCCAGCAGCGCACTTTGAACTTTAGCAGGCGACCGGTTTATCTCATCTGCCAGTATTATGTTGGCAAATATCGGACCTTTCTTCGTCTCAAAACCACCCGTTTTCTGATTATAGATCAGGGTGCCGATTAAGTCGGCAGGCAACATATCGGGGGTAAACTGAATTCGCTGGAATTTCGTGTCGATCAGCTGCGACACCGTCTTGACGATGGTCGTCTTGGCTAGGCCGGGAACACCTTCCAGAAGAATATGGCCATTGGATAACAACCCGATGAGGATCTTTGTTATGATATCCTTCTGCCCCACGATTACCTTCTCCACAGCTTCCACAAGGGGATCTACGAAGATTGACTCCTTGGCAATCTTCTCGTTGATTTCAGTGAGACTGAAATTCACCATTTCGCAGGACTTTGGTCCAAGTGGAACTAGGAGGTGATATGGCGGAGTCTTGGAATCTCGTTCAGGTCCTTCCCGAGATTCTCCAACTCGAACTGAACAGACTGCACAAGCCCGCTATCGGCTCTGTCCGAATAAAGTTCGAGAAATCTTTCATACTCTTGTCTCGCCATTACGAGATCTTCAATGAAATTGGCATAGACATAGCCCAACATAAACTGGGCGTTCACCGAAAAATGAGACTCTGGATACGAGGAAACGACTGTCCGATATTCCTTGACCGCCTGCTCAAAATCCTTGGCATATGCGATAAACGTGTCACCCAGCATGTATTGGGCTTCTGCCGCCGCCGGATGACCGGGATGGACTTTGACGAGCTTTCTCAGAGACTCGATCGCATCACCGTATTTCGATTCACCGATATCTGCCTTTGCCGCTTCCAGCAAACCATCGGGGGAATCAGACCGCTTGCCGCAACTTACGGCGAGAGTACCGACAAAGATTAACAAAAATGTGCCGAGAAACTTGCTGAACTTCAACTCTCTCTCCATTGAAAAAGTGGCAAGAATTTAATGGTAATGGTGTGAGTCCACAACCTTAATGTGCCCCGATATTTGCGCTGTAAAACGAGCCAACCTTCTGAAAGTTCCTTCGAGACAACCACACCTTTTTTAGATTGAATTATCCACAGGATCTTGAGATCCACAGGATCTTGAGATGAGATCCGCCACCTCCAGGAGAGTCCCTGTGACCCGTGCGGTCTCCTACGGAGGGAGAAGAACACCAGGTGTGACAAAAGGGATAAGGAGATAAGGTATAGATGGCAAAAGATTGGCACGTCAACACACGAACAGATACTTCGACGGAGTTCCTTTGGGAAACACTCCAACACTCAGCCGGAAGTCATTGCAGTATCTTCGCGAACTTACCAGCCTGCTCCCGGAGGGCTGGCAGGGCGGCTGATAAGTGGGTCAGGTTAGAAAGCATAGGGGACACCCAGATTGATGATTCCCCTGCCTACTGGTTCTCCAAAAGGGATGGCATAGTAGAGTCTGATGGGACCCAGTGGAGTTGTCACCGTGAGCTCTGCTCCGTAATCCCACCCTATCTTGTCATCAAGAGTTCCGGCATCGAGAAACAAATCCAGGCCGAGAATCCAGATGAGGGGAATCCTCAGTTCAGCATTTATCAATGCCTTGGTCAGTCCGCCCTTGGGATGATCTTCATCCGTGAGAAATCTCTGTGGTGCCCATCCCCGGAGACTCGTACTTCCGCCGAGATAAAGGAGAATCCGCGTGGGATCCTCACCATACGACGGAATATTGGGATTCTTGCCCAGTCCCCCCATCAGACCAAGCTTGGTCCTAAGCGCCAGAACAGCGGACGATCCGAAAGGAAAATAGCGGCGATAATCAACCTCCACCCGGTAGTAATCCCGGGCACCCCCAAGAAGCCAACCTACTATAGAAGATTCCACGGTAAATCTGGTACCACGGGACGGGAAGATGGGGCTATCAAGACGTCGATGGCGATAGGAGAACCGGAGGGCATGTTCCTGTTCTTGTTCACCTGTTTTCACATCGATAATGGACCACCGGAGCCCCCCTCTGATGCTCGACTCTTCCGAGAAAACGTGGAGGACATTCCATTCCCCTCCGATCCTCATGAAAAAATCATCCTGGAACCTTACTAGGAAAAGCCTCAAGGAGCTTGGAGCTCTCCATCGGTGAATCCAGAGACTGGACAGAGTTGCTTCTGAGCGGAGAATAGCTTTTCCAAAGGCGCTCTCAACCGGTTCGAGAGGAAATTGGACCGACGCTTTTGCTCTCAGGCGCAGGCCGGTCCCAAAGGAGCTTCTGTCCAACCACTGCACGGTCACTTCCCCGCCTGACACTGATTCCTCGCCTTCACCCCTTGAGCCTATTAGTGCAAGGCCAGGTTCAAAAAACAATTCCCTCACGGTAAACTCCTTGAGCTCTACCCTGATGTTCACAAGATCTTCGGCATCCGGACTCTTCTCCGGGATTATGTCTACAAACGAAAAGAGACCCGTTTCGAAGATTTGCCGCTGACTTAACTCAACGAGTTCATCGTTGTACACCGTCCCCTCGACGATTTCCAACTCCCTCGAGACGATGGAAGAATCCACCCTCGAAAGACCGCCGATAATGATCCGGCCAATCTTGACTGTCGGACCTTCCGTGATGGTGAGAGTAAGATGGATTTCTTCACCCGGAGGATAACCTGACTCAACCACGACAAGAAGTTTGCCCAGATTCCCGTACTCCCGCTGCAACTCTGAAAAACCCTGCCTCACGCCTACAGGATTGAACGGTTCCCCTATCTCTAGACCCAAGATTCTCACGATTCTCTCATCTGACAGCAACTCATTCCCTTGAACGGTTACAGATTCGAGATACGAACGGTCACCCTCCGTTATTCGGAATAGAACGTCCACCCTCCCTTCTTCAGAGACGGTAAACGATTCCTCCACTGTCGCGTCCTGAAACCCCCTGGATAGATAGAAGTTTTTGAGCGTAATGGCGTCAAGCTTGAGAGAACGGCGATTGAATTCAGAGGACTTGACGAGGAAAGGCTCTTTGAGTTTGATAACTCCCTTGAGTTGCCTCGAGGAAAATGACTGATTTCCCTCAAACTGTATCTGATCGACAATGTACCCCTTCTCTTTGAGCTGGCCTTGCAGAGGGAGAACAAGACAGAGCGATGGGACAAGGAGAAATTGAAGTCTTGGGAAGGTCAAACTAGAATTTGTATTTCCGGCGGTACTTCAGGTGCGCGTCACCATTCTCATCGTACGTCACAACCAGAGACACGTTCCTGTTCAGACGGTATTCCACGCCCACCTGACGTTCAGACAGGGAGAAACTTTGCTTGTAGCTGAGATAGAGGCTTGATGAAAACCGGGTACCTAGTTTTACCGATCCGTCACCTCCCCCGGACCGATCAAGCAATGAAGAGGACCCCTCAATTTCGAATTCGTCCAGGAGGGGTGTTGCACCTACTACACTTCTTTCAACACCTCTTTCAAATTCACTTTCCAGATACCTTCCCAGGAGGTTAGCCGATTGAGCGCCAAGATCTTCTCGTGACAGGCCTTGTTCGTCAAAACGTTTTTGAATGGTGAGCAGCTGAAGAAGATCACTCTGGGAATAGAAGTTCTCGCTGTCTTCAATGGTGACAATCGGTTCCTCAAAATCGCCCGCTAGTGTCACTTCAATTTCGATCCCGGAGATTTCGGTGGTTGCCTGGATATCCATTTTGGGATTGAACTCAGTCGGATCAAACATGAGGTGCCCGGCTTGAATATCGAAAACGTCAGAATAGTAATAGAACTTACCTGACAGGACATTCAGTTCACCTGAATATCGATAGGGCCCGCTGCCCAACTTGAAGATGGACATGTCGCCTTCCAGTTCAGCGTCGATCTGACTGTTTCGGATGTAGAGATTATCTGCAATAGGGAAATGAAGCTTGTATCGTGAAACTGTTTTCCCCTCATACGTCATGTCTTCATACCTGCCCTGGCCACCAAACTCGATTCTCAACACCGATTCGTGAGGGACAATATCTCCAACGATATTAATCGTATCCTTGCCCGTGATGGACACATCAAGATCGGCAATTCCTTCAATTTCCCCCAGGAGAGTCCTTACGTAGACATCCTGGCCTGTAATGAGAAACGCAAGATTCGGACGGAAGAACTGTTTCATATCCATGCTTCCGGTCACGCGAATGTTGGATGGACGCTCTTCTTTCTCATTTCCAAAGAGCATTCCCCCCGAGGCCCGGGAAAGATTTGATTTTAGCAGTTCGGCCCAGCTTATTTCAGGTGGCATATGGCTGGCCGCGATAAGGTCCTCTATGATAAACTTGTTGTTTTCGATGACGGCACTGCCTGTAACATGATCAATTGGAGAGTCAAGCGTCAGGAGATAGATCTTTCCATCATTTATCCTGATCGTCCCGTTCCGAATCGGTTTGCGAGGAGTTCCTTCAATACTCAACTCGATTTCCATATCTCCCGTGATTGAATCGACATTGGAGAGATAGGGAGTCAGTAAGTCCAGGCTCGAAGTGCGGGAGGCAAAACGCATGGATATTGGGTCAACCGTTATGAAACGCTCCTCCCCCTCCCTGACCAGGGCAAGGTCCAAGGGAAGATAGCCTTCACCGGAGTAGCGGCCGGTCTTTGTAAGCCCGACCAGGTCCTCGAAATAGAGCCGGCGGTCTGTGTATCGACCTGAGCCTGATATGGATTCAGCGCGAATTCTACTCAGCCGCGGTTTTCTTACGGAGAATTCGAATATCACCTCGGGAGAGCGTGCTACCCCCGACATGACAAAACTGCCAGTAGCCGCACCGCTCAGTCGCCACCTGTCCACCAGACGCCCCGGAAGGATGCTCAGCTCGAAATTCCTGAAGTCGCTCGAGAATTCCACGTCGCTGTCCGGATCCACTGCATAGACACGACTCGCTTCATCAGCCCGGACCCCGCAGAATCCAGACAGTTCCAGACTGACATTATTCGAACCCGTCAATCGCAACTCTTTGACAGACAATATATCGTCCTCGAGACTACCAGTGAACAGCAGATTGCTGAATTCCAGTTCCTGGAGCATTCCATCCTTAATTTCGAAGCTTCCTCCCAATCTGAGATGATCTCCCACCGTGGCAGCCGAGAATTCAGCAAACGCCGCGCCTGTCAGGGAAGCATCCCTGTTAAGAACCGACCAGAGAGACCCGAGATCCAGATTGACAATGCTGAGAGAGCCGGACTGGAGCTTACCTCCGCGGTAGACATAGGAAATATTGGCGGAACCGTCACGCATGTGAAAGGTGGCGGGCTCGAGAATCGATCCGTCAGACAGACGATGGAATGCCACCTGCCCCAGGTTTGTGACATATTCGTCCCTGAAGGAGAGCTGCATCTGATCAATAACAAAAGATTCGGTGCCTACAATCTTCCCGGACAATTTCAGATAGTCGCCGTCGCCCTCCAGTATCGCGTTTGCCACTCTGACGGTATCGGCCTGGAAATGGACGTTGATTTCACCTTTGTCAAACATGTGGCCGAAAAGACTACCTTGCTCTACGACTGCGTTCAGGTAACCGTTCTTGTGTGGCACAGAGTTAATGCGAAAATAAACGTTTGCAGACGAAACGGTCGCATGACTATGCTCACCGTTTTCGACGATGAGCCGACCTTCGACCAAGGGGTCTCTGAAATAGCCCGAAACATCCACCTCTCCTCGCACACTTCCTTCCAGTTGATTTAGACCGAAAACGGACCCCGCGGATCTCAGGTCAAGATTATCAGCCGTGAGAGATGCCGTCACCCTTTCCCTGTTCAAGTCAATTTGTCCTGAAGCCAAAACATGTCCGTAGCCGAAATCTACAAGAAGAGAATCGGGAAATTTCAGCTGCCTGTTTCCGTAGCTTACTTTCCCCGTGACTTTGACGAATCGATCGCTGCCCTCCTTCCCGTTCTGCAACGCCACACTCGCCATCGCCTCATCAACCTTTCCGGAACCAACAGAAGCCCAAAGCTGAACGGAACCGCGAATATTGGTGGTCCCTACAGCCAGGCCAAACTCTTCCAAATCAAGATGATCTACCTGAAAATCAGCCGTCACCGTGCTGTCACCACGGAGCACCCCACCGCCTGTGAGTTCGAAAGAGCCGGATCTCACCACTATATCCTCAAGCCTGAAACCACCGTCCAGTTTCAAAAGGTCCAAGCTGACCTCCCCAAGAAGGTTCTGATCTTCTGATCCATAGAGGGTGGCATGGGCCCTGGCAGAAGTCATGTCCGCGGCAATTTGCAGCGTTATGTCAACCTGGTCCCATGGCAATAGTCTCGAAAGTCCTTCACCGAGATACTCATGCGGGGCAATGCCCAGGACTGTCAATTCCCCTTCAATCGCCTTCTCCGGCACAAGGGTGAACCGGGCATCCAGAAAGTAGCGGGTCCCCGCCACTGTTCCCCTGACCGCTCGAGCGGCGATTTGAGTGTCCGAAAGCCTGATCTGCCCCTCCGAGACAACTGTGATCGTCCTCGTCTGAAGATCAGTTATTTGAAGTGGGCTAGGGGAGACTACCAGGAATCCCTCCTGGGAGGCAATCTCGCCCTTTAGATCGACGGCATAAAGACGCTCGACAGTCTCCTCCTTGACAATAACCGACGTCTCTCTTATGTCCAATTCGCGGATTCCAAAGTGCTTATTCAACAGCTTTTCAACGAAGGCAAGCTCCTCGGATTCCTGGTTCTTGTCGCGTTCCACGGTGATCAATGCGTTCTTCCAGGCGAGCTTACTGATGGCCCAATTCCCCGCCAACATCCGGGAAAAATCGAAGTTTATCACTGTGTTTTGACTGAAGACTGAAACAGATCCATCCGTCCTCCTGAGATACAGATTCTCGAGAACAATGTCAGAGGCAAACTGGCCTTCCATGGATTCTACCGACAACACCCAACCGTTCTCCTCCAGGATGTTTTCGTTCAGATAATCGACAATCTCCCTTGACCACCGGCTGGGTCTCAGGAGGATAAAGAGGATACTCCCCACCGCCAGAGAGAGAATTAGGGCAAGAACGATCCCTGTTTTGAACTTCTTACTCATTGTGTCCTTAAAACAAATTTAAGGCATGCAAGTTCCAAATACAAAAAGACGGAGAACATAACTCCGCCTTCTCCAGGTGCGAATCGCGACGTCTCAGTCGACTACCTCGAAATCGGCGTCCTCAACTTCTCCGTCGCCATCTCCTTTTGGACCTTCCGTTTTCGCCTTCTCTTTCTTAGGCTCCTCGGTTTTGGCGCTGGCGTACATCTTGTTTGCTATCTCATTCCAGACTTTGTTGAGTTCCTCACTGGAGGAACGGATATCCTCACTGTTCCCCCCGGCGTTCGCTTTCTTCAGTTTTTCCACGGACTCCTGGAGTTGTTTTTTGTCATCATCAGTCAGTTTTTCATCAAATTCTTTCAGATTCTTTTCGGTTTGATAGACAAGTTGGTCCGCCTGGTTCTTCAGATCCACTTCTTCCCGCTTCTGCTTGTCCTCCTGTTCATGTTTTTTTGCATCGTCCACCATCTTGTCAATCTCTTCAGAGGTAAGGCCACTTGAAGCCTCAATCCGGATAGTCTGTTCCTTTCCCGTCGCCTTATCTTTGGCGTTTACATCCAGGATACCGTTGGCGTCAATGTCAAATGTCACCTCGATTTGAGGAACACCTCGTTGCGCCGGGGGAATGCCTTCGAGGTGGAACCGTCCAATCGTCTTGTTGTAAACGGCCATCTCACGCTCACCTTGGAGAACATGAATCTCTACCGACGTCTGGCTATCCGCTGCTGTTGAGAAGATCTGGCTCTTTCTCGTGGGTATGGTGGTATTTCTTTCTATCAACCTTGTCGAGACGCCTCCGAGCGTTTCGATTCCCAACGAGAGCGGCGTAACGTCGAGGAGGAGGATGTCCTCAACATCTCCCGCCAGAATGCCTCCCTGGATGCCCGCTCCCATGGCCACAACTTCATCGGGATTCACCCCCTTGCTGGGTTCCTTCCCAAAGATCTTTTTCACCGTTTCCTGCACCTTGGGTATCCTGGTTGAACCACCCACAAGCAGTACCTCATTGATGTCATCAGCCGTCAGTCCGGCGTCCTTCAGCGCCTGGACGCAGGGTTCTTTTGTCCTTTCAATAAGGTGGTCCACAAGCTCCTCGAATTTCGCCCTTGTGAGCGCAATATTGAGATGCCTGGGGCCGGCGGAATCCGCCGTAATGAATGGAAGATTGATATCTGTTTTTGTGGAACTGGATAGTTCCTTCTTGGCACTTTCGGCAGCTTCCCTCAACCGCTGAAGAGCCATGGCATCTTTGCGCAGGTCGATTCCATCTGACTTCTTGAATTCATCTGCGATCCAGTCCAGAACCTCCTGGTCCAGGTCATCTCCGCCCAAGTGTCCGTCTCCGTTACTGGCGTTTACTTCGATCGATTTTTCACCATCGATTTCCATGAGATCGAGAATGGAAATATCGAATGTTCCGCCGCCTAAGTCGAAAACAGCCACTTTCTGATCTTTTTTCTTGTCCAATCCGTAGGCCAGTGCGGCGGCCGTAGGTTCGTTGATGATGCGACGAACCGTCATGCCCGCTATCTTGCCCGCATCCTTGGTCGCCTGTCGCTGAGAATCGTTAAAATAGGCGGGGACCGTAATGATAGCCTCTTTTATGGATTCACCTAGGTAATCTTCAGCAGTTTGACGGAGTTTTTGAAGGATCATGGCACTGACTTCCGGTGGACTGTGAACCTTACCGCCGGCGAAGATCTCCACGCCTCCTCTCTTCCCTTTTTTCACTTCAAAGGGAACTTCCGACATTTCAGTACCGACTTCATCGAATTCCCTTCCCATGAAACGCTTGATGGAATAGACCGTGTTCTTCGGATTTGTAACCGCCTGTCGTTTTGCAGGCTGACCGATCAAACGTTCTCCATCCTTCGTGAATGCCACAACGGATGGTGTGGTTCGACCCCCCTCTGGATTTGTGATCACCTTCGGTTCGCCCCCCTCCAGTATGGCCACGCAAGAATTCGTTGTTCCCAGATCAATGCCGATAATCTTCGCCATATCGCAAATTCCTTTCTATCTTGATCCATTCATCAGGCTAAGCATCTCCAGATAGTCTCCCGTATGAAACCAAATGCATGAGTTGAACTTTCGCTCGACACGTTATGTTACAAAATCTATGCCACGACAGGCGATCTGATGAAGTGGCATAGAAAGGATTATTCTGAGGAAATACTAGGACTTGTTGTCAGACTTCGTCGTCTTCCGCGCGGGCGGCTTCTTCTCAGGTGAGGACGAGGTCCTCTTGGTGCTGCGGGAACTGGCTCTTCTGAACACGAAACTGTCTTCCTTCCCATCAACCCTGATCGTATCTCCCGAAGAAAACTGACCTCTTAGAATTTTTTCTGAAAGGGGTCCCTCTATGGCGGTCTGAATTTTCCTCCTCAAGGGTCTTGCCCCAAACTCATCGCTAAATCCCAGGCTTAGCAGGAGTTCTTTTGCCTTCCGGGTGACATTGAGCTTCATATTCTGTGCCTTCAGGTTTTCCATCAGATCCTGCAGCTGCAAATCGACAATCTTGAGCACACTCTCTTTCGATAGATTGTTGAATACGATGATCTCATCGATTCGATTGAGAAACTCGGGATTAAAAAGCTCCTTCATTTCATCCAGGACCTTCGATTTCATGGAGTCATACGTCGCCTCGGATGAGACATCTCCGAAACCGTAGGTCCCGATTTGTCCGAATCTTCTCGTCCCTATATTGGAGGTCATAATGATGATCGTATTCCTGAAATCGACCCTTCTTCCCATACTGTCTGTGAGGACTCCCTCGTCGAGCAATTGAAGGAGAATATTGAATACATCGCGGTGAGCTTTTTCAATCTCATCGAAGAGAACCACCGAATATGGAAATCGTCGTACCCTTTCGGTCAGTTCTCCCCCCTCGTCATAGCCCACGTAGCCGGGAGGCGCACCGATGAGGCGTGAGACGGAAAACCTCTCCATATACTCTGACATGTCAATCTTGATGAGCGATTCCTCATGCGAAAAAAGATGACTCGCCAGCACTTTGGCGGTTTCCGTCTTTCCAACGCCTGTGGGACCCAAAAAGAAGAATGCTCCGATAGGCCTGCGCGGGTCCTTCAATCCGGCCCGAGCCCGCTGGATCGATTTGGTCAGGCTGCCGATTGCCTCATCCTGCCCGATGATGAACTCGGTGAGACTTTCATTCATTTTGAGCAGTTTCTCAGATTCCGTCGCCGCGACTTGCGAAATGGGAATGCTCGTCATCATGGAAACGACATCTGCGATATCGTCACTGGTAATGGTGGACGCGTTCTTCGATTCTTCCTTTTCCCACTTCTTCTTGGAAGCCTCCAACTTCATCAGGAGGTTTCGCTCCTTGTCGCGGAGATTTGCGGCTTTTTCAAATTGCTGATTTGAAATGACTTCCTCTTTTTGGGCTCGCACCTGTTCGATTTTCAATTCCAACTCAACGACCAGATCGGGAACTCTAAGATTCAGAAGATGCATTCTTGCACCAGCTTCATCCAACACATCGATGGCCTTATCAGGAAGGTACTTATCTGTGATATAACGATTGCTCAATTCGACACACGACTTGATAGCCTCGTCCACATATTTCACATTGTGATGCCGCTCGTATCGTGTCCGCAGTCCTTCAAGGATCTTGACCGATTCCTCAACTGTGGGAGGAGGAATCATCACCTTCTGGAACCTTCTTTCAAGAGCGCCATCCTTTTCAACGTACTTCCTGTACTCATCCAGAGTTGTGGCACCGATACAGCGAATTTCGCCACGCGAGAGTGCCGGCTTGAACATGTTGGAAGCATCCAGTGACCCTGACGCACTACCTGCGCCAACCAGCGTGTGGAGTTCATCAATAAACAACACGATATTATCCGAGGCTTCCAGTTCCGCCATAATTGCCTTCATCCGCTCCTCAAACTGACCCCGGTATTTCGTCCCTGCTACGATGGCCGCCAGATCGAGAGCCACAATACGCCTGTTGTGAAGAAGCCGCGGTACATTCCTGTCGGAGATCTTTTGAGCGAGTCCCTCGGCTATGGCGGTTTTTCCCACACCCGGCTCCCCTATGAGGACAGGATTATTCTTCTTTCTGCGGCAGAGAATCTGGGCAATGCGCTCTATCTCCTCCTCTCGACCGATGACGGGATCGAGGAGTCCCTGCTTGGCGAGCACGGTGATGTCCCGGCTGAAATGATCCAGAGCAGGCGTTTTCGACTTCTTTGAGGAAGGAGAGACTTTAACGGCTGATTTCGGGTCGAACGCTTCCTCTTTCAGATGTTCCAGCACGGCTTTGTGCTCCACCGCAAAGGCACTCAACACTTCGTATGCGACTCCTTCACTCTCGTTGAGGATGGCCAGCAATAGATGATAATCGTCTGCCACTGATGAGCCCATTTTCGATGCTTCAGTGAAAGTATTTCGCAGTATTCGCTCCGCACGCCGCGTCAGGGGAAGATGACCCAGCGTCATCGTTCCACCTGCAGGCTTCACCATGTCCTCGATCATGACCCTTATCTCCTCAAGGTCGCATCCTAAGGCCTGAAGAACCTGAATGGACTTCCCTGAGCCTTCCCGGATAATGCCGAGAAGCAAATGCTCAGACCCGACATAACTGTGTCCAAGCTGGATAGCCTCCTCCTTGGCAAATTTCATGATAATCTGAACTCTCTTGGAGAAATTTCCCTTCATAGCCATCCCTGACTCCCCCTCAATTTACCCACGACAGGCTGCTTATTCAACTCGGATTTCGTCCTGGACCCGTAATTCGCCATCGGTCAGTATAAGATTATTCTCACACTCGGAAGCCACAACAGGGTTATGGGTAACAATCAGATATCCCTGCCTCTCCACATTGACAAGGTGTTTCATCATGTCCATGACAGTTCTGCCTGAATCCTGGTCCAGATTCCCGGTAGGTTCGTCTGCCAGGACAAGCCTCGGATGATTCACAAGTGCTCGGAGAACGGCAACCCTCTGCCGCTCTCCTCCTGAAATCGCCCTCGGTTTGTGATCCTTACGTTGCCCCAAATTCACTTCCGCCAACAACTCCACTCCTCTTTTTGAAGCATCCTCCCGGGACACACCTGCTACGAGCTGAGGAATCATCAAGTTTTCGAGAACAGTAAACTCAGGCAGTAAGTGATGGAATTGAAACACAAAGCCGATAGTTTTGTTTCGAAGTTTGGATAGATGAGTATCTTTGAGATCCGAAACTCGATGTTCAGTAATCCAGAGTTCACCTGAATCAGGTCTGTCCAGAGTACCCAGAATATTGAGCAGCGTCGATTTGCCACACCCGGAAGGACCCGCAACAGACACGAGCTCCCCCTCATCCACGGAAAGATTAACGTCCCGAAGGACAAGGAGTGGACCGTCGCCGGTGGGATAACTCTTCGAGATGTGTTCAGCCCTGAGAATCATTTCTCAAACTGTATCGCTTCCGTGGGCAACAGCCTGCCCGCGACCTTTGCCGGGTAGACGACACACAGACCAATCAAGATGGCGACCAACAAAATAATGATAATCAGATCTTGCCAGAATAGCAACACGGGAAGCGATTTGACAAAATAGATGTCTTCTGGCAGCGATAGGATTCCCCAGCGTCGCTGTACAAAAACGAGGAACAGACCCAGAATCGAACCAGCGCTTAGCCCAAGGCCCCCGATGAGCAACCCCTGAAAACTGAAAATCCTTCGTATTCGATGCCTAGATGCACCAAGAGTCCGAAGAATTCCAATCTCCCTCACCTTTTCCATGACAAGCATGAGGAGAGTGGAAGCTATGTTGAAGGAAGCTACGAGGATGATGAGACTCAACACAACGATACTCCCGAGCTTCTCCATTCGCATTGCTGCAAAAAGAGTTTCATGGAGCTCTTTCCATGACATCAGTCGTATATTCTTGGGAAGCCTTGGAACAAGACTTGCCATCACGTTCCCGGTGGCCGAATTGTTGATCAACCTCACGTCCACGCCATCAAAAATGGCATGTTTTCCGAACAGTTGCCTGCCCGCCTCCAGCGGTATGAAGCAATATCTGTCATCAAAGTTCAACAGGTTCGTCTGGTAGACAGAAGCTATCCTCACTTTGATCATGGGTGGAAAACCCAGGTAGACCTGGGTGTTGGTGGGGTTCACGAGGCGAAGGGTATCACCGGCCTCTACTCCCAGGCGATCGGCAATCCCTCTTCCCAGATGAGCCATGGGCAGGTTTCCAGTCCCCACGACGGTTTGCGAACCACCGATTCTGTAGACTTCCGTGAACAGGGAATCCTCCACCGCCTTTATCCAGATCAGGGATCGGGCTTCTCCCGCCACGGCAATCCCCTTCCTCTCGAGAAAGAAGGAATAGGCGTCCACTTGCTCAATCTCCCTCAGCAGGTCGTTGAGCCTGACCCTGTCTGTCTCCCTGGGGGTGGAGACCAGCAGACGGATGTCGGTTTCAAACCCGACGATTTTGTCGCGGATTCCCTTTTCAAATCCGTTGAGGACGGCAATGGAGAGGATGAGGGCGAGGCAGCCGATGGCCACGCCAACAATGGAAACAAGTCCGCTCCAGGAGATAAATCCAACCTCCTTCCTGGATACAAGAAGTTTTCGTGCAATCCAGAAATTCAGTCCTGTCATTCGTACCTCACTGCCTCCCCAGGCAGAATGCAAGATGCTTTCCAGGAAGGGTACAAGGTCGCTCCCAGAGCGAGCAGAAAAGCTATCGCTCCCACTGTGACAAAATGAATGACTTCAAAAAGTATGGGTAGCTCTTTCATGAAGTAAACGTCTTCAGGAATCCGCAGAATTCCGTACTTCATCTGGAGGAGGCCCAGAACGAGAGCGAGAACCTCACCCAGCAATGCGCCAACTAAGCCCACAACCCCTCCCTCCAGAACAAAGAGACCCGATATACCCCGCCTTGAGTAACCCATCGCCCGTAGCACACCAATATCCCGTACCTTTTCCATGACGATCATGGTGAGGGATGATGTAATATTGATGATTGCCACGAGGGCGGTGAGGGCAAAGATGATCGTGATGGGATATTTTTGAACCGATAGCCAGGCGAAAAGATCATGATGACGGTCCTTCCACGTGGATGGGAAATAGGGGTATCCCGCCAGTTGATTCAGTTTATCAGCCACGGGGGCGGCACTCTGGGCGCTCTCCAACTTGAGTATCTCCCCCGTTATCTTGTCGTCATAGCCGACAAGCTGTTGAGCGCTGGTAATGTCCATATACACAATGGTTTCGTCGTATTCCCTGAGCCCCGTTTTGTAGGTGCCTGCCACGTAAAACTGGCCCAATCTGGGAGGTTTCCCCAACGAACCGATGGTACTCAGGTCAAAGAGAACTACCCGGTTCCCCGTGGAAAGACCGAGTTTTTCCGCAAGAGCGGACCCCACCACTATCCCGGAATAACCGTCCTCATTCTCCTGGAAGTGGAACTCACCTGACAACAGAAGATCGGGTGTGCCGAAAACAGATTTTGCCTTTTTGGCAGAAATCCCCTCAAGAAACACTCCCTCCGTTTTCAAACCATAACGCAAGACAGCCGAGTGATGAACGTATGGAGCACGGTCCAGGATCTCCGGAATCCTCCTCATGACGGAATCCAGCAGGGAATTCGTTGCGGGCAAGGGGCCGCCAAGATAGCTCTTCAACCGAATGTGTCCGTCGAAACTGATGATCTTTTCTTGAATCTGGCGTTCGAATCCGTTGAGGATACTCAAAGTCAAGATGAGGACACACACGCCTATGGCGAGGCCGGCGATGGAAAGGTACCCGATAACCGTGATAAAGCTAAAATCGTGTCTCGACTTTAGGTGCCGGGCTGCGATGAACGGAAGGGAAGACATGGTCACTCATGGGTCTGGGGACGCATGGCGGGAAACAGGATTACATCCTTGATGGAACGCTGTCCCGTGAGGAGCATGACCAGCCGGTCGATTCCAATTCCCACACCACCCGTAGGGGGCATTCCTGTTTCCAGGGCCTGTAAGAAATCTTCATCCATAGTTTGAGCCTCTCTGTACCCCCGCCTTTTCAATCTGGATTGATTCTCCAGCCGCTCGCGCTGATCGATGGGGTCGTTGAGCTCGGAAAAGGCGTTGGCCAATTCATGACCATTGATGAAAAGCTCAAACCTCTCCACGAGGGCAGAATTCCCATCCCTCCGAACCTTGGCCAGAGGTGAAATCACCTTCGGGTAGTCGATGACAAAAGTTGGTGAAATTAATTTGGGTTCTGTGAGTTCGCGCATCATGATTTCATAGATGCGACCAAGATGCGAATTTTCCTCCAGCTCGATGCCGAGTCGGTCGCATGCCTTCCTGAGTTGTCTCTCGTTCATGTCAAACACGTCCTCACCCACAGCCCCATTCAGCAGTTCCATGTAGGAAATCCGGCGGTAGGGTGGAGCCAGATCGATTTTTTCCTCCCCCCGCGAAAGGGATGACATGTCCACAGACTCTGCCGCCTTTTGGATCAGCTTTTCGGTGAAGTCCATCAAGAAATTATAGTCCACGTACGCCACGTAGAATTCAAGCATGGTGAACTCCGGATTGTGGTTCCGGTCCATTCCCTCGTTCCGAAAGACTTTTGACAGCTCGTAAACCCGGTCAAATCCTCCGATTATGAGTCGCTTGAGATAAAGCTCATCCGCGATCCGGAGATAAAGCTCTTGATCGAGCGTCCTGTGTCGAGTCTTGAATGGCGAGGCGAAGGCCCCACCATACAGAGGCTGCAGCACCGGTGTTTCCACTTCAACAAATCCTTTGTCATCGAGAAAATCACGGACGGTACGTACAATCCTGGCCCTCTTTATGAAAGTATCTTTGACATGTGGGTTGACAATCAGATCAAGGTAGCGCCTGCGATAGCGCTGCTCCTTATCGGTGAAGGAGTGGAACACAGTACCGTCTTTTTCCTTCATTCCGGGAAGAGGCCGCAGACTTTTTGACAGCAGGATCAACTGGTTCGCGGAGATGCTGATCTCCCGCGTCTTGGTGGCAAATACAGCACCCTCAACACCCACGATATCCCCAATATCCAATTGCTTCAGAAGCTCATATGTCTTCTCGCTGAGATTGTCCCGTTTCGAATAGATCTGAATCTTTCCATCTTGATCCTGAATATGAAAAAATGATGCTTTTCCCATTCTTCGCATGGAGACGATTCTTCCTGCCACCGTGACTTTTTTCCCATCCATCCCGTCGAAATCCGCAAGAATCTGGTGCGACTTATGGGTAACTTCGAGAGAATAGGGGTATGGATTCACGCCCAGAGAACGGACGGCGTCCAGTTTTTCCTTACGGAATTCTATGATCTGATGAAGGCTTTTTTCTTTTTGACGGACCACCGTTGACGGATATTTCTGGTCAGTTGGCCGGGTTAGTGACGAAATTCCTCCGTCGGGAGGCCTGCTGAAGGAGATAGGCCCGGATAAACGGATCCAGATACCCATCAAGGACCTTCTTTATGTCGCCGACTTCCGTGTTCGTCCGATGATCCTTCACCATAGCGTAAGGGTGGAAAACATACGAACGAATTTGACTCCCCCAACCGATGTCCTTTTTTTGACTTTCCAGCTCCTTGATGGATTCCTCCTGCTCCTGACGCCTCAGTTGATACAGTCTCGATTTCAATATTTTCATGGCGGTGGCTTTGTTCTTGTGCTGGGATCGTTCATTCTGACATTGGACAACGGTACCTGTCGGGATATGGGTGATTCGAACCGCTGAATCCGTCTTATTCACATGCTGGCCTCCGGCACCGCTCGCCCGGTATGTGTCAATCCGCAAATCGTCAGTTTTGATATCGATCTCAATTTTGTCATCCAGGAACGGGTAGATGAACACAGAAGCGAAGGAAGTATGGCGGCGGCTTGACGCATCGAAGGGCGAAATTCTTACCAACCGGTGAACACCCGCTTCGGCTTTCAACTGGCCATGGGCATAATCGCCCCTCACCTCAATCGTCACATCTTTGATTCCCGCTTCGTCTCCTGGCTGAAAATCGATGACATCGTATTTGAATCCCTGATTGCCAATCCACCTCACATACATGCGGTATAACATATCGGCCCAGTCCTGAGACTCGGTCCCCCCCGCACCCGGGTGGATGGTCAGGATGGCATCTCCGGCGTCCTCCTTGTCCCTCATTGTCACCCTGAGCTCGATACGGTTGACAGTTTCCTTGAAAAGAGACACTTCCTCAGCAACCTCGGAGAGAAGGGAGGACTCCTTCATCTCCTCCTCTTCATCAAGAAGATCCAACAGCACCTCCACATCATCCCGTTTGCGCTCGGCTTCATCCCACAGCGAAAGTTCATTTTCGATGGCGGAAATCTTTTTCAGGATGGACTGGGCGGAGGAAGGATCATTCCAAAAATCTTCCTCTACGGTCTTCGGCCTTAGATCGGATAGAATTGACTTGAGGGGGGCAGGGTCAAAGATACCCCCGCAGGTCTCGGTATCTTTTTTCTGTCGACTGAAACTGTTCTCTTAGTTCAGAAGAGTCCATTTTTCCCATTAGAATTCAAGTACAAAGTTAACCATTCAAGGAACGAAACACAACTGACGCCATATTAGTCATTCGTGACGCGTGAGATCAATTGATTATTGACTATTGATAATTGAATAATGAAAAATGGATTAGTGGAGAGATGTTCCGAAGAAACTCCTTTGACCCGTAGGGTCTCCTACGGAGGAGGATAAATGATACGTGCCTGCCCGCCGTAATGGAATGTAGGCGGGATGCGTAATTCGTGGTCATTGGTTAGTGGATCCTGGATGCTTGATACTGGATACTAGATACTGGATACTTGCTACTTGATCCTCGATACTTGATCCTTGCCACTTGGGTGAAATCAGGACATGGTTTACACTTTAGTGTCAAGACATAGTTTACACTATTCATGAAGCACTCATGCCTTTTCCCATGTCTTCATTTATGGTGGA
>JAZGBI010000097.1 GCA_036476315.1 Candidatus Neomarinimicrobiota bacterium
GCGGCTTCCGCCTGAACGCTTCGAATAATCCGATGACGGAGAGCCGGAATGGCAATCTCCTTCACGTCGGCAGGCATCACGTAGTCTCGTTCATGGAAAAAAGCCACCGTTTTGGAAAGAGAAAGCAGGTGGTGGTAAGCTCGCGGTGAGACCCCTACGGTAACCGCATTCTGGATACCGCCGACTCCGAAGACCTCCGGATCCCGAGTCGCCCTTCCCAGCCGGACCACATATTCTCTCAAACGGTCGTCGACATAGGTTTTCGAGATCAATTCTCGAATCTCAATGACGGTGTCGGGTTGGATCAGGGATTTCAGTTCGATCTGGCCCATATCCGTTTTCAGCATATTGAGCTCATCTTCATGCTCCGGGTAACCGACTCGCAGCATCATGGAAAACCGGTCTTTTTGAGCCTCTGGCAAAATGTAAACCCCCTCTTGTTCGACGGGATTTTGAGTGGCCAGCACCCAGAACGGATCATCCAGCTTGAAAGTGTTTTCTCCCAATGTGACCTGACGCTCCTGCATGGCTTCCAACAGGGCGCTTTGGGTTTTTGGAGTTGCTCGATTGATCTCATCCGCCAGTAAGATATTGGTGAATATGGGCCCGTGTTCTACACTGAAGGTTCCCTTGGCCGGGTCAAAAATGCGTGTTCCCACTATGTCTGCGGGCAAGAGATCGGGAGTGAGCTGAATACGCTGAAACTTGGCGTGCACCACACTGGAAATAGCCACTACGGCCAGTGTTTTGGCAACTCCGGGTACCCCTTCCAGAAGAATATGCGCACAGCCACCGTGATGACCGTTCTCGGAAGCCTCTTTTTTAAAAGAATAGGGGATCTCGGTGAAGAGACCCACCAGGAGGTTGCGAACCATCTCCTCCTGTCCGATGATGATTCGGTTGATCTCCTGTTCCATCTCCTTAAGAAGCTTTAAGGTTTCCTCTTTGGTCATTTTCCTCCACCGGCAAAAACAATTATTGTAGGGGGCGGGCTAGGCTGGGTCAATCAATTAAAAAAATCGCCAGCGCAGTAAACCCGGTGACGATGAACCAATAGTAAAGAGGGGTCTTCTCGGTTACCGTTCTGGTACCGGTCACCTTTCTTTCGTTCCAGAGAATCTCATTCAGATTCTTATACAATTCTGTCCCGCTATGGGATCGATAGTATCGGCCTCCAGTGGCACCTGCCACCCAACGCAAGGTGCCTTCATCGAACGTGGCCAGTAACCGTTCGCCTTCCTCATCTACCAGATAAACCGTGTGTCCATCGCGCTCCCCGATGGGAATGTACCCCCCAGTCACCGTTCCTAGACCAACCGTATAGGTGCGCACGTTCCACTGAAAGGCTTTTTGCACGGCTTCCCGCAAACTTGCTCCATGGTCCTCTCCGTCGGAGATGAGTATGAAGGTAAAGTCTTCGGGTCGCAGTCCTTCGTCTATCTCCTGCTCTTTTTCGAAGAGCAGGATGGCGTTCTTGAAGCCGGCACCAATATCGGTGCCGAAAGTGGGTCGCAAGTCAGCCTCCAGGTAGTCCAGGTAAAAAACAATGTTCTGGGCATCCTCTGTCAGATAGGAGAGTATGACGCTGGATCCGGCAAAGATCACAAGCCCTATTTGACCGATGTTTTCATTTCGATGCAGGATAAAGCTCTGAATTTCCTGACGAGCTCGGTCGATTCGTGAAGGAGCTATATCCTTTGCCCTCATGGAAAGGGAGGTATCCAGAAGAAACACCACGTTGACCTTCTTATAGATGAGTTCCTCTGTCTTGAGCTCGATCTGAGGCTCAGCCACAGCCAGAATCAAACTTCCGGTTGCCACAACGAACAAGAAGGTTAACCGAACATAGCGGAATCGGGTTGAGAGATGGCTGAAACGTTCCACCTGGTCCATCTGGAACTGGGTTCTTATCTTGGTGATGTAGCGAAGAATGAGCCAGAAAAGGAGAACGGCTACGGGCAGGAGGAAGAGCAGATTCAGGTATTTGGGGGCGCCAAAGGACACGGACTCTATCCTGCCACCTTGGTATTGGACTGTTCGATTTGATCTCTGGGTCGCAGGACTTTTACCGGCTTATCTTCCTGGTCTTGCTCCGCTTGCTCCAGAGCTGTCCTCACTAACTCGTAGTTGAATCGAATGTTCCACCGCTGCTCATTATCCTGTTCCAGGGACTTTCGATATTGATCCTGAGATCGATGAAACCAGGCGAATGCATCCTCCATCATTTCTTCCTCAATGCCCTTTTGGAAGTAGGCATTACCGCTCCAAAAGTATACTGCTGACACGTCTTCGATGTCTTCCTGAAGGCAGATGTTGGCTAATTCAATCGCCTCGTCATACTTTCCCATCTGGTACAGAAGTTTCAGCTGAGCAACCATAGCTCCGGAATACTCCTTTTCGAACTGACTTCTCAGCACAGAAGGACTGCTCAGGAACTCAACCAGATTCTTGTACTCCATCATTGCTTCTTCTGCCATTTGGTCGTGTTCCAGTTGTTGGGCTCTTTGCTCACGACCAACCACCGAAGACTGGAGATAGGCGTACGATAGCAGGATCACCGAAGTGATGACGATCAGGGCCAATAAGAGGGGTAAAAATCCAAATTCTCTCTTCTTCACGGCGCCTAAACTATCAGAGAAAAAATTGCCGCGTCAACAATTATCTGTAATATAGTGCCTCGTTGAATTGACAATTCTTCTGTCGGTCGAATCTTTTGGGAGGGGTAGCTGGATTTTAGACTCCTATGTGTATCTATGTAATATGACATTTATTCGTGTTGAGCTTATATATTAAATGAGGCGGGCTAGGAGTCTGCGTTTCTCACAAACCTTGGGAGATTCTCTCAGGCCCCCTGT